>NZ_JZAM01000294.1:0-478 GCF_000960595.1 Vibrio sp. S234-5 | reverse complement strand
TAACGCCCGCTTAAGGGGCAGCCAACGCTACTACTAACTTACCGCACAATACCGCAATCACAAAAACCAACGCATGGTAAAAATGCCACGCGTTGGCTGTCCCTCTTGAAGCGTTTGTTATGCTTAAGCTTCAATGACTTACGTTTTACCTAAACCAAGATTAACTCAGCTTTGATTCACAAACAAAACCCAAAAACCAGAAAACTGAAATGACTCATAGATTTGAAAATCAGACTTTGAGACTGTGGCTACTAATGCTCAAAAACCTAAGATCAAATTTCTGATTGAGCTAACCGCCCTAACCTCGCGCTTGCCAAAAAATTGATTGAGGCAATTCTCTGAATTTCCAGCGCCAAAGAATCATTGTCCGGAAAACAGCGCCCACTGAAGCCAACTTGCCGAGAAACACAAAACTCACAAGCCAAGGGAACAAAGAAAGACCATAAACCACTGATTGTTGGTGATTAAGCATAACGCC
>NZ_JZAM01000293.1:0-409 GCF_000960595.1 Vibrio sp. S234-5 | reverse complement strand
TTTCTTCTGGTCAAAACGGAAGGTGGCCTGTGTTGGCGTGCGTTGTAAGAGGCCCGGTGGTGTGGCCGCAGGGCGCGGCGCGGTACCCGTTGATGGAATGTCGATCCAAAGTCCTTCTGTTTCTAAATAGAATTTGCTAAGCTGCTCAGACGCTCGCGGTCCGTATGCATATGCGCGTTCCGCTGCGCTACAGCCATACAATGCCTCAGACACCATAGTGGCGAGTAATAACTTTCTATACAGGATGTGCACCAGCTTAGTTGTTATAAGTGATTGATAGTTAGTAAGTTGGCTGGGCCAAATCGAATAAGGTCTCGATTGGGTTTGGTCCTCGGTCGGCATCCATATGCCGGGCGCTGTGGGTTACCCCGACTGGCAGTGAGATTTTGTCAGGTACGTTGTAACGAAA
>NZ_JZAM01000292.1:0-478 GCF_000960595.1 Vibrio sp. S234-5 | reverse complement strand
GCATTAAGGTTAATCACCAAAAATCAGTGGTTTATGGCTTTTCTTTGTTCCCTCGGCTGGTTAGTTTTGAGTTTGTCGGCAAGTTTGTTTCAGTGGGCGCTGTTTTCTGGACAATTATTCTTTGGCGCTGGAAATTCAGAGCGTTGCCTCAATCAATTTTTGGGCAAGCGCGATGTTGGTTTAGCTGGCTCAATCAGTATTTTGATCACAGGTTTTTGTGCTTGAATTGCTGAAATTCGAAGTCTGTTTTTCAAATCTATGAGTCGTTTCAGTCTTCTGGTTTTTGGCTTTTGTTTGTCAGTCAAAACCGAGTTAATCTTGGTTTTGGTAAAACGTAAGTCATTGAAGCTTAAACATAACAAACGGTTCAAGAGGGACAGCCAACGCGCGGTATTTTTATCATGCGTTGGTTTTTGTGGTTACGGTGTTATGCGGAAGCTTGGTAATGGCGTTGGCTGCCCCTTAACCGGGCGTTATG
>NZ_JZAM01000291.1:0-480 GCF_000960595.1 Vibrio sp. S234-5 | reverse complement strand
CATAACGCCCTGCTAAGGGGTGAGCAATGCACTACAAAAGTTACCGCACACCAACTTAATCACAAAACTCACCGCATGCTGAAAATGCCACGCATTGCGAATCCCTCTTAAGCAGTTTGTTAGGCTTGTGCTGACTGTTAGCAATGAACCCTTAGCTTTGCTGCTTCTTTCTTAGGTACTTGCCACTTTTTTCATAGACCAATGTTAACGCAGCATAAATAGACACAAACAACACTAAGTCTAATGCAGCCAGTTTTACGTTAAATGGATCTGAGAAAATGTTGTATGTGAAACCAAGTTGCGCTTCTACAAATTTCACCAAAACTATCGTTGCAATAAAAACTAATATACCCATCAACTTACCTATCGAAAGTGGCAACAACATTCGTCGAAAATATGATAGCCCCGAACAAAGAAAGAACAAAAATTACGTCATTAATGCGAGTCAGTTAGTGATGTTACCGACTAGCCTAACGCCCG
>NZ_JZAM01000290.1:0-596 GCF_000960595.1 Vibrio sp. S234-5 | reverse complement strand
TAACGCCCGGTTAAGGGGCAGCCAACGCCATTACCAAGCTTCCGCATAACACCGTAACCACAAAAACTAACGCATGGTAAAAATGCCGCGCGTTGGCTGTCCCTCTTGAACCGTTTGTTATGCTTAAGCTTCAATGACTTACGTTGTACCAAAACCAAGATTAACTCAGCTTTGATTCACAAACAAAACCCAAAAACCAAAAAACTGAAATGACTCATGATTTTGAAAATCAGACTTTGAACTTTGAACGCTAATTCTAAACAAACCTAAGATCAGATTGCTTATTGAGCCAACCGCCTCAACCTCGCGCTTGCCCGAAAATTGATTGAGGCAATTCTCTGAATTTCCAGCGCCAAAGAAAAAGTGTCCGGAAAACCGCGCCCACTGAAGCAAACTTGCCGACAAACTCAAAACCAACCAGCCGAGGGAACAAAGAGAAACCATAAACCACTGACTTTGCGTGATTAAGCATAACGCCGCGTTAAGGGGTGAGTGCCGCCTAAACCAACTTTCCGCATACCACTTTCACCACCAAAATCACCGCATACCAAAAATGCCACGCGGCACGAATCCCTCTTTAACGCTTTGTTATGTTT
>NZ_JZAM01000029.1:0-489 GCF_000960595.1 Vibrio sp. S234-5 | reverse complement strand
GCGTTATGTTTTAAGGATAAAAATGAAACATTCAGTTTTTATGAGTTTAGTATTTTTGACTGGGTGTGCTGCTAGTCAGGCAGCACCAATAGAAGTTCTCAGTTATGAAGTTGATGATAACGATTACACCTTGATAGCTATTAGTGAAAAAGAGCTAACAAGTTCTAACGGTGAAATCGATAGTGTTTTCGAGGAAAAAGTTAAAGAGCTTTGCCCGTATGGTTATTTAGTTTCGGAATCAACAAAAGATAAAGGCCCAGATGGTACATGGCGAAAAAGGCGCATGGAGTACTATATAAAAACGAACGAAGTCAAGACTGCTTATTCTTACTCTAAAAGTGTAAGGTGTACGCTTTGATTACAAACATAACAAAGCGTTTAAGTGGGATTCATGCCGCGTGGCATTTTTGGTTTGCAGTGAGTTTTGTGGTGAAAATGGTCTGCGGAAGGTTGGTTTATGCTGCACTCACCCCTTAACGCGGCGTTATG
>NZ_JZAM01000289.1:0-1993 GCF_000960595.1 Vibrio sp. S234-5 | reverse complement strand
TGTTCGAACAGGGTTCGCCATTCTTGGTTAGTGCGTCGTTTGGCCATTTCAAATCTCCTTTGGGTTGGAGGTTTGATCTTATTATTCGGGCTAGACGATTAGAATGCGGGGTTTATGATGCGCTTACGTTTTTTGTGGTTACGGTGTTATGCGGAAGCTTGGTAGTAGCGTTGGCTGCCCCTTAACGCGGCGTTAAGTTTATAGGAGTTTATCGATTGGTAAGTAAGACTAATTTTACCGTGATTTATATTGCCACTATTGTGTTAATTTCATTTGGAATTCTAGTCGGAATAAACATTCCTTATAGTGGTGATGTCAAATGGACTGATATCTTAAGTTCTTTTGCAAACGTATTTATGGCCTGGATTGCTTATATGGCCTTGAATACATGGAAGTCTCAACTTAAGTTATCCAAGCGTATAGAACAGCTAGAGAAGTTAAGAATGCAACTTGACGATATAGTATTGTCTTTTCAAAATAAACTGCTGACAAAGTATCACGATGAGAAAGAATATTCCGAAGAAAATTTGATTGCTCTATTTCAAGGGTACAGATTAAATTATGAAAACTACCAGACATCCTTTGGTAATACGTTGCCAGAAACATTATCAATGAAAGATATTAACTCTAGCTTTAAGAAGTTTGAGCAGGATATGCATAGTGCTTTTTTAAACCAAAAAAAAGTGTTCCCCCGCTTTTTTAATGGAATTATTGCAGATATTCATAAGCATAGGCTTAAGTTACATGATTCGCTTAAAGCCGAAATGGGATTATTGTGGAAATAAACTTAACAAACGCTTCAAGAGGGACAGCCAACGCGCGGCATTTTTACCATGCGTTGGTTTTGGTGATTACGGTGTTATGCTGAAAGTTAGTAGTAAAGTTGGCTGCCCCTTAAGCGGGCGTTATGTGTAATCGAGAGTTCAGGGAAAGAATGAAAGTACTTATAGCAGGAGCCAATGGATATATTGGTAGCCACGTGACTAAGATGTTTGTCGAAAATGGTTTTGAAGTTTCGACCTACAGCAGGACTAGCGGTGTCTTACTTCCTGCTCGGAAACTTACTAAAATGCCATTAGATCTCTCTGGTTACTTTGACATCGTTATAAATTGTGCTCGCCCACATTGGTCAGAATTTTCGCCGGAGGAAATCGCTGATATAGAGTCCAAGCTGCTAATGCAGTTGGATAGACTCGCAGCTAAAGGAGCGACAAAAATCCACACATCGGGCGTTTGGCTATTTGGTAATGCTTCTCGTAATGATCTCAAAGAATTTCGGCTTAAGCCTCTAGAAATGGTAAAACCGGACACAGTTACGATTGATTGCGCTATCACCAATAAGTGGCATGTCGTTTACTGCCCTAGTTTGGTTTATGGTGGTGAAAACTGTCAGCTAAAGAGAATTGTAGATTCTTTATCAAACCAAACTCTCCAAGTAGCGATACCCTCTAAAGGTTATAACCAATATATCCATGTTAATGACATCGCTAGATTCTATTTAGCATTGGTTCAAGGTAAACATCCGGCGATACAACACTTTATTGCTGAGACTGAGGGGTATAGTCCTGAAGCCTTTTCTCAGTTGCTACTAGACTTTCAAATCGTAAAGCAGGTTCACAAGAGCAGTTGGAGTGACTTTGAGAAATACCATGGTTATTCGGCAGTGGAAATTGAAAAGCTAAATCTTAACCTTCCAATTAGTCCTTTGTTTGAACCGACAAAGTCCTTAAGGGAGTACATAGAAAATTACACATAACAAACGCTTCAAGAGGGACAGCCAACGCGTGGCATTTTTACTATGCGTTGGTTTTTGTGGTTACGGTGCTATGCGGAAAGTGAGTAGTAGCGTTGGCTGCCCCTTAAGCGGGCGTTATGCTTAATCACCAACAATCAGTGGTTTATGGTCTTTCTTTGTTCCCTTGGCTTGTGAGTTTTGTGTTTCTCGGCAAGTTGGCTTCAGTGGGCGCTGTTTTCCGGACAATGATTCTTTGGC
>NZ_JZAM01000288.1:0-2013 GCF_000960595.1 Vibrio sp. S234-5 | reverse complement strand
CGCCAAAGAACAAATGTCCAGAAAACAGCGCTCACAAATACAAACTTGCCGACGAGCACAAAACCAACAAACCGACGGAGCAAAGAAAAGATGCAACCAACTGATTTTGCGTGATTAAACATAACGCCCGCTTAAGTGGTGAGCAACGCAATACGATGTTTCCGCATACCACCTAAATCACTAAAACCAACGCATGATAAAAATGCCACGCGTTGCGAATCCGTCTTAAAGCGTTTGTTATACGTTTGCTAACTGACTAAATTTTAAGCCAATTAACTCCGATTTACTCATAGGCTTCTGTGATTCTGGAAAATATACTTGCCTAGAACCTGCCCCCAAAATTGCTTCACGAAATGCACGAACCTCGACATTTGTTATCCCACCCTCAGTCTTATCAATAAACTGAACAATGGCTATCGGTGCCAATGAGAACGATTTTCTTGGCAATAATTCAGCCCATATTTCTTTCAAGCAACTTTCAATTGCAAAGAAATCACCCATTAATGTTCTGGGATGAGTTAAAGCCGAACAAGTTCGAATGATACATTTATCAGTTTCAAGATGTGTTACTTTCACCTCACCAGTTTTGAACTGGATATGAATATGATTCTTTTTGAACACTCGATCTCCTTTGACGTATAACGCCCGGTTAAGGGGCAGCCAACGCCATTACCAAGCTTCCGCATAACACCGTAACCACAAAAACCAACGCATAATAAAAATGCCACGCGTTGGCTGTCCCTCTTGAACCGTTTGTTATGCTTAAGCTTCAATGACTTACGTTTTACCTAAACCAAGATTAACTCAGCTTTGTTGCACAAACAAAACCCAAAAACCAACAAACTGAAATGGCTCATAGTTTTGAGAATCAAACTTTGAACTTTGGCAGCTAAAACAAAAAAACCTAAGATCAAATTTCTGATTGAGCCAACCGTCCTAACCTCGCGCTTGCCCAAAAATTGATTGAGGCAATTCTCTGAACTTCCAGCGCCAAAGAATAGTTGTCCGGAAAACAGCGCCCACTGAAGCCAACTTGCCGAGAAACACAAAACTCACAAGCCGAGGGAACAAGGAAAAGCCATAAACCACTGATTTGACGTGATTAAGCATAACGCCCAATTAAGGTGTGAGGCACGCAATACGATGCTCCCGCATACCACCTTAATCACTAAAACCGACGCATAGTAAAAATGCCACGCGTGCCGAATCACTCTTAAATTGTTTGTTAAATTGCTGATTACTTGCCCTTAATTTGGTTAACTAAATTTGTCGCAACCAAAATATAAGCCTTTGCATCATCTTCTGTTAATTCCACTTCTTGCGTATGCACAAGTTGATTCCGTAACTTTCGTAGTTCATCAAACGACTTAAGTTGTGTATCGCTTAAAACACCGCATTGATGCAGATAATGTCCTAACTTCGGATAGTTTTTAAACGGAGACGTATTTGATGAACTCCAGAAAGAGGCAGCTAGTGATGCTGCAACATTTTCTAGTTCTATCCACGCTTCCAATACCGCTGCTCGTGTGGAAAAAGGGAGAATATTGATTGCTGGTGTATCAATTTCAGAAGTTTCATCGATTTCAGCTTCAGACCTTAACGCTTGAACCTGTTCTGAAAATTCCATTTCCAATTCCTTGAACTTCAATTTACGCATGAATGGAATCAAAGAAACCAAAGGCTTACGCAACAGCAGTAAAACAACAATCAAAGTTGCTGGCCAAGCTAATGCTTTAGTCATTTCAGATATAAATGTGTACTTATCCATTCTTGTTCTACTTTACTCCAGTGCAATTTAACGCCCGGCTAAGGGGTTGACAACGCACCGCCGAACTCAAAAAACACACTGTAAACACTCAACTTCAATTTTGCACTAAAGTCGCCAAGCGTTGGCAATCCCTCTTGAGCCGTTTGTTATGCAAATTCAATAAGATAAACTGACTTTACTCGATCAAAAACCACGATTGCAATGGTTGAGTGATTCAAGAACCAACCCAAGCCAGAGCCATGATA
>NZ_JZAM01000287.1:0-2875 GCF_000960595.1 Vibrio sp. S234-5 | reverse complement strand
AGCCAAGCAAAATTAGTGTGCCAATGAAGCAGAAACGTTGCATGATGAACCCCGGCTTCTTGGAGCAAGTCTTAGTTGCTGGATTTAAGTCAATGACTAAATTCTAACCATTCATGCGGACGCCCTGGGGCTAGTGCCGATTGGCGTAGCGATGAAACGGCGAACCTTACCTCCTTTTTTTTATGACATCACGACTACGACATGATGGACATTTAATATGAGGATTGTGTGCTACGTGAAAGATGGTCGCGTCACCATCAAACTCTGTAGAGCAATAATGGAAAGGGCCGCGTATTCCAAAGCGATGGTAAAGAAGTGAAGTTGACATTAACTGGCTATTTTTGGCGATATGGTATCAGAAAAGCCATTCAGGTATCGATTTTCCGGATGAACCCAAAACTCAAACAGTCAAGGCTAAGTTGGCCACGGTTAAGAATCCGCAACAAAGAAAGCACACTTTCAGCGATGATGCAGCCTTTGTAAAACCAAACTTTCCGTGTGGAGCATCCAACAACATTGAAACATCGAGGTTTGATAGTTTTCAGCGACTTTGAAACTGCTGAAAATTCAACACTTTCTACCAAGTCAGCATCAGAAACACTAGAAAGCCAAATTGTGCGACTTGAACGCTAGAAGCTGAGCTCTAAGAAGAATTGAGCTTAGATTTTGATGGTTTTAGCCTTTAAGAAGCTAACGCCCGGCTAAGGGGTTGACAACGCACCACCGAACTCAAAAAACACACTGTAAACGCTGAACTTCAATTTTGCACTAAAACCACCACGCGTTGGCAATCCCTCTTGAGCCGTTTGTTAAATTACAATTGCTTGTAGAAGTAAACTGTTGCTTCTAACTTTCCGCTAGAACTACGCGCAAACTCTGGAATTTGACCAGCTTCGATGTAGCCAATCGAACGATATAGTAAAGAAGCCACATCACCTAAGCGAGTATCCAAAACGAGTAACTGCAAACTAAGCTCTAATGCCGTTTTTTCCATCAGTGACATTAATTTCTTACTGACACCTTGGCCACGAGCACTTGTTTTAACCATCAATTTTTCAACTTCCCCTCGATGTAAACCATTTGCTTTAGAGCATAGAGAAAGTTGAACTGCACCGATGATGGCATTTTCATCTTGAGCAATAAATAAACGACGGTTTCCTGACTTTAAATCCGATTCTACCCCACTCCAGTATGACTCGATTTCTTCTCTGTCGATCGGAGTTAAAAAACCGACTGAAGCACCGCTCTCAACACAATCTATAAGCAATGAATTTAACTGAACTGAGACGCTGGAGGTTGAATTAATTTCCTTTATTTCCACTGAACTATCCTTGTAATTTAACGCCCGGCTAAGGGGTTGACAACGCACCGCCGAACTCAAAAAACACACTGTAAACACTGAACTTCAATTTTGTACTAAAACCGCCAAGCGTTGGCAATCCCTCTTGAGCCGTTTGTTATGCAAATTCAATAAGATAAACTGACTTTACTCGATCAAAAACCACAATTTCAATGGTTGAGTGGTTCAAGAATCAGCCCAAGCAAGAACTGTGATAAATGAGCCGCCAAAACAAAGCCCACCTTTCAACAACAAACCAAGCTTTTGAATGAAACAAACTCACCGAGCAAGACTTTCAACAAGTACAAAATGTTCGATAAACTTGCCCTTTCCACACTTTGCGCCCACAAAATTAGCAACGCGCCAACGTTAAAACTGATTGAGGCAAACAAAGAACCTTGTCTGTTTTACGGCTTGAGTGAACCACGAATTTTATGGTCAAAAAGCTCATTTGCCGACAACACAAAACGAATGGCCGGAGAAATCCCACAAGATTGAACCCCTAATTTTACCTGAGTTGCATAACGCCCGCTTAAGGGGCAGACAACGCTACTACCAAGATTCCGCATAACACAGTAACCACATAAACCAATGCATTATAAAAATGCCGCGCGTTGGCTGTCCCTCTTGAAGCGTTTGTTATATTTATTTAGCACCAATTTGTTCTTGATACCTTTCAACCCACTCAGATTTATATCTTGTCTTATTATTAATAGATACAAGCTGATCAAGCAATGGAGATTTTTGACTCCATCCGCATGCCTGCTCATATAGCCTAAAACTTAATAATGCATTAATAAAATTATTATCTAAAGCAGCTTCTACGACATCCATAAATTCATTGACCTCATCAAGACTTTCAATTGAATTAACATATTTAAGTATTATGCTGAATGAAATCTCACAATTAGCAGTAAAATTATTAATCATGTCAAAAATTAGCTTATTGTTAACATTAATAGAGTCCTTAATAGACATATACTTCATTAGAGAAACCTTTACACTTTCATCAGTAAACATATGAAATTTGTTATCAGCAATTTGAATAGGTCTATCAAATGCATTTAGATAGCTGTCAATATTTGGCAGCATGTTATTGTTAAATATAGCTATTAAACTAATAAGATAGTTTCTTCTATCTTGTTTTTTTATTAATTCAATTTCAATATTGTTGTTTGTATTATTTTCATTAATTGATTTAATTACAAAAAGAACAGAAACCAAGGAAAATATAGGAGATAGTACACCGCCAACAAATGACCCAAACGCTCCCCAGTCAGAATTTAATGTGCTTAAAGCATAATCATTAACAACAACCATTACAAAATACCATACGGCTATTGGTATCAGATACACTATCAGTAAAATAGCAAACACATTCTTTATTTTCACCAAAATCTCCAATAAATATAACGCCGCGTTAAGGGGCGCAGGCACGCACTACACAAGTGACCGCATGACAACTTAACCACTAAACCCAACGCAAATTGAAAATGCCACGCGTGCCAAGTCCCTCTTGAACGCTTTGTTATGTTT
>NZ_JZAM01000286.1:0-1460 GCF_000960595.1 Vibrio sp. S234-5 | reverse complement strand
ATCAACTTACCTATCGAAAGTGGCAACAACATTCGTCGAAAATATGATAGCCCCGAACAAAGAAAGAACAAAAATTACGTCATTAATGCGAGTCAGTTAGTGATGTTACCGACTAGCCTAACGCCCGCTTAAGGGGCAGACAACGCTACTACTAACTTCCCGCATAACACCATAATCACGAAACCTAACGCATGATAAAAATGCCACGCGTTGGCTGTCCCTCTTGAAGCGTTTGTTATGTAACAATATTTTCCATCAGGTATATGTGATCAGCATACATTTGACCACCAATTCCATAAGCATCAGGAATAACACTATGTAATGTGAATCCACTTTTTATTAGCACTTTTTCCGAACCCAGATTACCTTCAGTAACCACAGCAGAAAAACTGTTTAGGCAAAACTGTTTTCGGGAATATTCGACTAAAGCTCGTAATGATTCTGTTCCATAACCTCGACCGTGGAAACTAGGTAAAAACATAAAACCAACTTCAGCAGTTCCATTCTGGATGCAATAACCCGTTATACCCACTTTGATACCCGTTTCTAATTCCGAAGCAACCAAACAGTACCAATGACTAGAATCTGGTGTCCATGGTTCAAGCCTAGAACGAAATTTAGACTGAATTTCCAGCAAAGTCGGTTCATCAAAGCAAAGTGAAATGACCTCAGGATCGGTATGAAGTGTGTGAAATAGAGACCAATCATCTTCCGATATCGGAGACATCACTAAACGATCTGAAAATATTTTTTCCACTGAACCTTCCTTGTTACATAACGCTGCGTTAAGGGGTGAATGCCGCCTAAACCAACTTCCCGCAGACCACTTTCACCACAAAACTCACCGCAAACCAAAAATGCCACGCGGCATGAATCCCTCTTAAACGCCTTGTTATGTTTAAGACTCAAAGGGTTAAGTTTTGCGATACCAAGAGCATAACTCGACTTATCTTTGAAAACCAAAGTTAGAAGCTAAAAAGCTGAATTAACTCATAAATTTGATTGTACTGATATTGAGGTTTTAGCGTGAAAAACCGAAAGCTGGTGCAAAAACGTTGAAACTAACATCGCTTCATTCGACTCACAAACGCACTGAACTTTAATGAGGCAACTCTCTGAATTTTTAGCGCCCACGAATTGGAGTCCAGAAAACAGCGACCACTAAACGTAACTTGCCGACAAGACCAAAATTAGAAAGCTGAAAAAGCAAAGAAAAGATGCAACCAACTGATTTTACGTGACTAAACATAACGCCCGCTTAAGGGGCAGACAACGCTACTACTAACTTTCCGCATAATACCGTAATCACCAAAACCAACGCATAGTAAAAATACCACGCGTTGGCTGTCCCTCTTGAAGCGTTTGTTAGTTTTTGTGCTGCAACAAGAACTGCTCTAACATTTTACCAACCAATTCCGGAGATTCTTGATGCGAAGAATGTCCTGTCAATGGGATATTCG
>NZ_JZAM01000285.1:0-5134 GCF_000960595.1 Vibrio sp. S234-5 | reverse complement strand
GTTCGAACAGGGTTCGCCATTCTTGGTTAGTGCGTCGTTTGGCCATTTCAAATCTCCTTTGGGTTGGAGGTTTGATCTTATTATTCGGGCTAGACGATTAGAATGCGGGGTTTATGATGCGCTTACTGTGTTCCCATCAGACAAACCCAATACCAAACATCCGCACATCAGTCCTTATGCGGTCAATTCATCACTCAATCTGACTACACTCAAAGGCCGATTAGTGAGTCATGGATTTAGAGGAATAGCGAGTACCTATCTGAATGAGAATACGGATTTCAAAGTGGATGCGATTGAGATGTGCTTAGCTCACCTGGACAGCAATACCACTCGTGCCTCGTACAATAGCGCAAAATACCTCAAAGAACGGTATGAAATCCACAAATGCTGGAGCGAGTACATTGTTAAATCAACGGGCAAGCACTATTCAATTGCTGGGCAATATGGTCAACCAAACAAGCTCATCGCATAATTCATTTGTCACTTAACGTTAAGCTAATCATTTCCCTACTTACAGCTTAACACTCAACTAAAACCCTCAATTTTTACAGCCTTAACGATTTAAGGGTGCGGATTTTTGCACCCTAAATTCAGCCAAGAAGGAATCACGCCTATGCCAAATTCGAACTTACCTCAAACTCACTTAAGCCAATTAGAAGTGAAGCCCATCAGCGAACACCCACGCTTTGGTGAAATGCAAGCACTGCGCCGTATACGTCGAAAAGGCCGCCCAACCGTCACTCATCAAACTGAAAACATCGGAATAAAGCAACACCGTCAGCTTAGCGCCCATCATATCTCCACCAATCAGCATGGCATTTATCAAGTCAAAATCACACCGCCATTATCATTAAGAATCTCAGGCCACACTAGGTCTCATTATTTTGTGGCACTGAAAACAGATGAACTACAACATGCAATAAGCAGAGCGAAAGCAGTGAGCTTACAAGCTAAGTGCCTTTTCAAAAACAACCCCCATGACCTTCCCGACTCTCCGTCATTGAGTCAGCAATTATTAGTGCAAATCCACTTAGTGGCTAAATATTTTCCTGTGGCTCGTGCTTACAAACACAGACCGACAAAAGACGATTTCCCAACCTTGCCCCCTCTAGACTTGAGCAATGCAGAAGAGGAACTCCGTTTTCCATACTTCAACTGGTTAAATGAATTAATGGAAGAGCGTGCTCATTCAGGGATGCCTAGATTCAGACTCAATCAGATTGCAGATTACCTTCATCAGTTTTTACGCTTCGTTGACGACAAGCACTCCAGCAGCAATGAAAGATTATACATACAGACACGAGACATTCGTCAATATCGTGAGTCACTCCGCCAATCTAACGTATGCCACAAAGAGCAAAAACAGCGTATTGATGCAGTACACTTTTACTTTCGCTGGTTGAGCTATCGAGGCTATTGCACTACCCCAAGACTGACACGTCCCCTTTTTTCTTAATTAGGAGTTTAACCATGATGATGACTAACCCTATACGCCTCAGCGTCATTTCTGCACTCGATGAAGGCCTAGCTTACTCCCATTCAGACTACTTTGCGCCGCTTCTGATGCAAGGTATCAGTGCCGTGGACATCGGTCTAATTGAACTGGTCACCACGATATTACGCACTGAACCGTATCTCAATGAAGCCGACCTGCTCGAACGTGGGGTGAGCCAAAAACAAATCCAACGGACGTTGGGTGGTTTTGACAACTTCAAGCAACTGTTGAAGATTGATGATTATTGTTTTAGCGATTTACTGCGAGATAACAAATGGGATATTAATCACGGCATCACACTCTCGTACTTCCAATATCAGAAATTTTATCAAGATATACGCAGAGACTACATTCAAGGCCATATTGCTGACATGCATCCAAACTTATCGGTGTTACTCAATGATGATTACTCAATTCACTCCGTTCCTATCACCCGAAGCCATTACGCCACCGTTCCCGCTACAGACGCCGAAGCAGCGGCGGTGAGTTTTGCTTTACTGTTTCGAGACTACGAATTCATTGAGTATGACGAACCGAAATCGCTCCTGACTTTACAAGCGCATCGCCGAGATAAAGCTGCCGTCATAGAGGTACGTTGCCTCGCTTCGAAATTTTGTCAAAACACGGCAGCAGGGATTTGTGTCGTGGATGACGCTCAAGCCATGACTAAGCTCAGAAATCAGAAGAAGATTCTTGATTTTAAAACCCTGATTGAGAGAAACACGCGTAACACCAGAATACCAACTTAGACACCTTGAACATCTCAAACATGGCATTAGAACTAGAGATACAGCTTTCTTTTAAGAAAGCTGTTTTACTCTCTTTTGGACATTTGTGAGTTGAACGAAGCCGCCCCGCGGCAGAAACGAATAAGCACCAACAATCATACTCTTTAGTAACACCATCACGTCGGTGGTGTCTTACTGGAGAGAAAACACTATGACCCCGTCTGAAAAGGAGCGCTTTGACGCCTTATATCAACAACACCTTACCCAACTCAAGCTTCAAGGTAAGCGAGCAAAAACCATCTCTGCATACTCTCTTGCTGTGCGACGTATCACCGAGAACTTTGATCGGTATCCTGATACCCTGACCATTGAAGGCCTGCGACGATATTTCAGTCAACTGATTGGGCAGGTCTCCTGGAGCACGATTAAACTTGACCGCTGTGGGCTTCAATTCTTATACAAACATACGCTCAACAAACAGTGGGAATGGATCGGCATCTCAAGCCTCCGAAAGTCAAACGTCTTCCGAATATCATTTCTCCTGAGCAAGTCGCTCAGATTATTAACACCACCCGTGAACCCCGTTACCGAGTGTTATTCTTACTTTATACACGATGGGGCTTCGGATTAATGAGGCTCTCAATCTCACATCGCTGATATCGACAATCATAATATGCAAGTCCATATTCGCTATGGAAAAGGCGGCAAAGATCGATTGGTCCCACTCCCTCACAGAACGCTTCATACTTTACGCCGATACTGGTGTTCCCACCGACATCCCCAACTGTTATTCCTAAGCAAAGGTAAGTGTTGCGATGTCGCTTTTAATGATCAAGGAGCACAAAAAGCGCTTAACCAGGTTGTATAGGATGTGGTATTCATAAGCGAATTACACCTCACTCACTTCGACATTGCTTTGCAACCCACCTCTTAGAGCAAGGGCTTGACCTGCGTTCACTGCAAATACTTCTCGGTCATGCGAGTTGAAATACAACGGCTCGTTATACTCAACTCACACAACTCAAGTTACATGATGCTAATCAAGCCCTCAATCAACTGGCTGACCGCCTGCATCTCGACTGGAAGTTGACCGTGTGAGCACTTTTATCGACCTGTTGCGCCAACATCGTCACGAGCTTGAACAAGACTATGGGCATCACTTTAACAGCGATATCAAACGATCCATCTCTGCCATGTTACGGTGTAAAACAGAGAAACAAGGACTTTCGCAGTGGTATTGCTCCCACTGCCACCATGACGACCGTCTCACTCTCTCGTGTGGAAATCGTCACAGTCCTCAATGTCAGCATCGTACAACATCCGACTGGCTTGAAAGACAGAAAAGTAAGCCGCTTCCAGTTCATTACTACATGGTAACCTTCACATTACCGTATGAACTGAGAAGCTTAGCTCGATCTGCTCCCCGAGCGCTTTATCAAGCCATGTTCCGTGTAGCTTCATCTACGTTAAAAGACTTTGCTCACAGGCAAAACCCAGGTGAGTTGGGATTTACCATCGTCCTTCATACACACAGCCGAAAGCGAGAGCGAGAGCGAGAGCGAGAGCTACATCCTCACTTAGTACGGCAGAACTCTTTGGGCGGTGTTCGTGAGCTTATGAGTAATGTTTTGAGTGAATACCTCTTCTTTCGTCCTAATAACCAATCGAGTTGAGTTTATTCTGAAAGTCCAGCACTTGTTGCAAATCTTGCTGAGTTTGATTTTCTTCTGCTGTAATTTTTGCGATTTCATCATCAAGTGCGCGAATCTGAGCATTGAGGATTTCGGTAATCACCTGCTCAGAAGTATTGCCATACTCACGTTTAACCACTGAACAGATCTCATCAACTGCCTGATATAAACTAACAGCCGCTTGACGCTCTTGAGCGTTTTGCTGATCTTGCGCCTTGCCTTCGCTATACACATCCCATAACGCGGTAAGTAGCTGAACAGCGATTGCACCTTTTCCTGCCCATTTACCCAACGTTTTCTCCCATCGTCCTTTTAAACCCGGGATCTTTAACTTACGACCTTGAAGTAGTAAGCCCTTGATATTGTCAGCGGAGCCCATATTTCCAAGCCCTTTAACCACCTTGTCTAGATACTCAGAATTATTTGAGCTCAAGCTTTGTTGTAAGCGGTGAGAAACCTCAACGTTTAGTAGACCCTTAACTTCACCCAAACTATCGTTGATCCACGCTTCTAGCTTGTCTCCAATTGGGTCAATTAAACGCTGCAACTGGCTATCAAGTTGCGCTTGATCTTGTGTACTCTGTATACAGCCACTGATATCAGACTTCATCAACATCAGTTCATGACTGATCATATTTCTTGCTTCTATTACTAACGAGCGTTGGCGACTTACAAGCATTTGCTTATCTTCTCGGCAACGCATCAATAGCTCGTTATGTTCTGAGGTGTCCGTCGTGGACAGTTGGTTTACCGCTGGCTGGTACCAAAGTTCATTAACTGCACTCTGAATTGCTGACAGTTGATTGTCTTGGTTGTCTGTTGATTTTAACCAGTCATTAAACACCTCAATGAACTCACTGTAACCAGAGCGTTCAAGCAACTGAGGGTGATTATCTTTTAAACGTCCCGTCAATGCCGTTTTCGCATTCATTGGTAACACTTTAATATGCTGAATGCTTTCATTACTCACGCCATATTCAGAAGCTTTATGACAAAGAATCTGAAGGATCTTCTGATCAGGGCGTCCGCATGAATGGTTAGAATTTGGTCATTGACTTAAATCCAGCAACTAAGACTTGCTCCAAGAAGCCGAGGTTCATCATGCAACGTTTCTGCTTCATTGGCACACTAATTTTGCTTGGCTCAGCTCTTAGCATGTTAAGTGCCATGTGTCTTAAACCTGCCAAATTTTCAGCCGCGTTTTGTCGGTAAATCTGACA
>NZ_JZAM01000284.1:0-3638 GCF_000960595.1 Vibrio sp. S234-5 | reverse complement strand
TTAAACATAACAAACGGTTCAAGAGGGACAGCCAACGCGCGGCATTTTTATTATGCGTTGGTTTTGGTGGTTACGGTGTTATGCGGAAGCTTGGTTGTGGCGTTGGCTGCCCCTTAACCGGGCGTTATACCGCAATCAGTCGTTGAGCCTTGTCATCGCTTTTCTGTATACATCGCTACGTTCACGTTTACCTACGGCTAAAACGGTAACAATAACTACGTCGTCTTGCACTTTGTATACTAAGCGATAGCCAGATTGGCGTAATTTGATCTTATACATGTTCTCTGACCCGGATAATTTGGATGCAGGAACATGTGGGTTAGCTAAACGCTCAATCAGTTTTTTCTTAAATTGCTGTTGCAAAGTAGCGCCGAGTTTTTTCCACTCTTTAAGTGCGCTACTTTTAAATTCAAGATTATAAGTCATCGATGCTCACCGAAATGCTTGATTCAGACTCGCGTTCTTTTGCTATAGCAAGTAGCTCAATATCTTCAAGTTTGTCCATCATCATTTCGTATGCGGCAGCTGGCACACAGTAAAATGCTGGCTCATTTCGGTTTAGCACGGCTACTGGTTCACCATAAGCACTTGAAGCAACCTTCATCGGGTTTGCTTTAAACTCAGTAATACTTGCAGCAACATCAGCTAATATTCTAGCAGTCATTTAAAAGCTCCTTTAAGCGGTCTTTAACTTGGTCATTTTAGTTGCAAACAAGCGGTATAACAAGGTGTTTAAGACGGATTCGCAACGCTCGGCGGCTTCAGTTCAAAGTTTTGCTTATGTGTTTATGGCACAATGTCTTTAGTTTTGGTGGTAGCGCTGCTCACCACTTAACACGGCGTTAGCTTCTTAAAGCGAAAATCATCAAAATCTGGGTTTAATTGCTTTGAAAACTCAGCTTTTAGCATTCAAATTTCACAACTTGGTTTTCGAATTTGTCGGATGATGAATTGGTAGAAAGTGTTGAAAGTTCAGCAGGTTCAAAGCCGCTGAAAACCCACAAGCCTCGATGTTTCAATGTAGTTGGATGTTCCACACGGCAAGTTTGGTTTCACAAAAGGCTGCATCATCGCTGTGATCTTGCTTTCTTTGTCGTGGACTCTTAATCGTGGCCAACTTAGCCTAGATCGTTTTAGGTTTTGGCAGCCAACGTCACAGCTTTTGGCGTTGGATGTGTGTTTGTGTGATGCTTCTGCGTAAAATGGCTTTCAAGCAAATGTGTTTAAAAAATCATTGTTAAACAATAGGCTACGAAGCTAACAAACGCCTCAAGAGGGACTGTCAACGCGTGGCGTTTCCAGTCCCAATGAGTCGCGGTGGTTACGGTTGTTGTGGTTGAGTTTGGTGTTATGCGTTGCCAGCCCCTTAGGCGGGCGTTATGCTTAATCACCAAAAATCAGTGATTTATGTTTTTTCTTTGTTCCCTCGGCTTGTAAGTTTCGTGCTCGTCGGCAAATTGACTTCAGTGGGCGCTGTTTTATGGACATCCATTCTTGGGCGCTAAAAATTCTGAGAGTTGCCTCAGTCAATTTTCGGGCAAGCACGAGGTTATGGCGGTTGGCTCAATCAGCAATTTGATCTTAGGTTTTTGAGTATTAGCGGCCAAAGTTCAATGTCTGATTTTCAAAATCATGAGTCATTTCCGTTTTTTAGGTTTTGGCTTTTGTTTGTGAATCAAGGTCTAGTTAATCTTGGTTTTATTAAAACGTAAGTCATTGAAGCTTAAGCATAACAAAGCGTTCAAGTGGGATTTGGCACGCGCGGCATTTTCAGTTTGCGTTGCGTTTGGTGGTTACGGCATTGTGCGGTAGCTTTTGTATTGCGTGCCTGCACCCCTTAACGCGGCGTTATACCAATTCATCGTAATCAGCTCCAACTCAAGAGACTATCGAGAGAAGCTTGGTTTCTATATACTTCCTTATTTCAAAGGAAAACCAAAATGGAAATGATCATCGTTTCATCAGAACAGCAGAAACGTCTAATCATGATCTTTAGTCGTACAACATCACAAATGTCTGATAAAGCACTTCTAAACGATCTAAGCTCATATTCGGTGAATTCCAGCGTTTATCCAGCTTTCAAAGCCGCGTCAGATTTACGAGTAGATCGCATAAAATTACCATTTGGTGATGATAGAAGAGGCTCTTTAGAGGGTGGTGATTTCCTTTATCGTTATCTGTCTAGAGGGTATATCTGCCTTGGTGACTTCACGGGCCAACCTAAGCCAGATTTATCACAATGGGGTGTTCGCTCAGTTCGTAAACTCCCTAAAGTTGGGTTTGGCTTATAAGTTAGGTTGCTTATGATTGGCCCAAAATTGGTATAACAAGGCGTTCAAGAGGGATTCATGCCGCGTGGCATTTTTGGTATGCGGTGATTTTGGGGGGGTGAAAGTGGTGTGCTGAAAGTTGATTTAAGCGGCATTCACCCCTTAACGCGGCGTTATGTACTTTTCTGAAATCCTTCCTACAAATCAAACTTGTGCACAGTGTCATTATGCGTTAGTCTTTGTTTATGGATGCACAATGAGACAGTGCAAGTTGCAATGGCATTAGAATTTAAAGATAAGTGGTTAGAGCAGTTTTACGAGGATGATAAACGACATCGTTTAATTCCTAGTAGCATAGAGAACGCTCTATTTCGGAAGCTGGAAATCTTAGATGCAGCTCAAGCTGAATCAGACTTAAGAATTCCACCGGGTAATCGTTTTGAACATCTTGAAGGAAATCTTAAAGGTTGGTGTTCAATTCGAGTGAACAAACAGTATCGTTTGATTTTTCAGTGGGTTGATGGTGTTGCACTAAATACTTACTTAGACCCACATAAGTATTGAGGTAACGACTATGCGTAAGACAAAACGTCGTCCAGTTAGCGTTGGGGAAATGTTAAAAGTTGAATTTCTTGAACCAATGGGCATCACATCAAAAGCGCTCGCTGAAGCGATGGGCGTACACAGAAATACGGTGAGTAATTTAATTAATGGTGGTGTGTTAACAGCTCCGGTAGCAATCAAGTTAGCCGCGGCATTAGGTAACACCCCAGAATTTTGGCTTAACATTCAACATGCAGTTGATCTTTGGGATACGAGAAATCGTTATCAAGAAGAAGCAAAGTTTGTAAAGCCGTTGTTTGTTTCGCTGGAACAAAGCGCACGTACATAACAAACGCTTCAAGAGGGACAGCCAACGCGTGGCATTTTTACCATGCGTTGGCTTTTGTGATTACGATGTTATGCGGCAAGTTGGTAGTGGCGTTGGCTGCCCCTTAAGCGGGCGTTATGCTTAATCACCAAAAATCAGTGGGTTATGGTTCTTCTTTGTTCCTTTGGCTTTTCAGTTTTGAGTTTGTCGGCAAGTTGGCTTCAGTGGGCGCTGTTTTCTGGACACTTATTCTTTGGCGCTGGAAATTCAGAGCGTTGCCTCAATCAATTTTCGGGCAAGCGTGAGGTTAGGGCGGTTGGCGCAATCAGCAAATTGAACTTAGGTTTTTAAGTTTTAGCAGCCAAATTTAAAAGTCTGATTTTCAAAATCATGAGTCATTTCCGTTTTTTAGGTTTTGGCTTTTGCTTGTGAATCAAGGTCGAGTTAATCTTGGTTTTATCAAAACGTAAGTCATTGAAGCTTAAGCATAACAAAGC
>NZ_JZAM01000283.1:0-2033 GCF_000960595.1 Vibrio sp. S234-5 | reverse complement strand
TAGAGCAATAATGGAAAGGGCCGCGTATTCCAAAGCGATGGTAAAGAAGTGAAGTTGACATTAACTGGCTATTTTTGGCGATATGGTATCAGAAAAGCCATTCAGGTATCGATTTTCCGGATGAACCACAAAGTTAAGCGGCAAATACCCGAGTGTATTACAAGCTCGGCATTCAATCCGATGGTTTGCTATCTGGATGTAACAGGGGCTAGTGCCGATTGGCGTAGCGATGAAACGGCGAACCTTACCTCCTTTTTTTTATGACATCACGACTACGACATGATGGACATTTAATATGAGGATTGTGTGCTACGTGAAAGATGGTCGCGTCACCATCAAACTCTGTAGAGCAATAATGGAAAGGGCCGCGTATTCCAAAGCGATGGTAAAGAAGTGAAGTTGACATTAACTGGCTATTTTTGGCGATATGGTATCAGAAAAGCCATTCAGGTATCGATTTTCCGGATGAACCGGAAATAATTAGATTTCAGTCTCAGCATCTCGAAGCTTCAGCACGACTTTACCTTGAATCGAGAGTAGCTACTTTCACTTTCATGGATACAGATGAATATTGCTTAACTGATTTTGTGAAAGATACTGATGGAGAAGAAATTTGGGTGGCTGTAGAGCAGGGTGCAGTAATTGGTTTCATCTCAATCTGGAAGCCAGAAAACTTCATTCACCATTTGTTTGTTAGTCCCAAAAGTCTTAAACAAGGTGTTGGTTTAAAATTACTGAATCATGCTAAAGACCTAAGTAATAACTTAAGTCTCAAGTGTCTTGTCCAAAATACGAATGCAACCCAGTTTTATCTTTCTCAAGGCTTCAAGATTTTTGAAACAGTGGGCAATGGGCCAGAAAACTATCACTTAATGAGCTTTGATGTACAAACCTAACAAACAATTTAAGAGGGATTCCCAACGCTTGGCATTTTTGCTTCTACTTCAAATTTAGTGTTTATGGCACAATGCGTTAGGTTGGGTGGTAGCGTTGCTCACCCCTTAATTGGGCGTTATGTTTTAATCACGAAAAATCAGTTGGTTGCATCTTTTATTTGCTTTCTTGGCTTTCTAATTTTGGTCTTGTCGGCAAGTAGGCTTTCGGTGGTCGCTGTTTTCTGGACTCCTATTCGTGGGCGCGAACAATCCAGTGAGTTGCCTCATTGAAATTCAGTGAATTTGCGAGTGAATGAAGCCATCTTAGTTTCAAGTTTTCGATTTCTCACGTTATAACTCAAAGTCGGCACAATCAAAATTATGATTTAATTCAGCTTTTTAGCGTCTGGTTTTGGTTTGCAAAGGTAAGTCGAGGTAAGCTATTGGTATCGCAAACTTAACCCTTTGAGCCTTAAACATAACAAAGCGTTTAAGAGGGATTCATGCCGCGTGGCATTTTTGGTTTGCAGTGAGTTTTGGTGGTGAAAGTGGTCTGCGGAAGGTTGGTTTAGGCGGCATTCACCCCTTAACGCGGCGTTAGCTTAAAACATTTAAAATCAATTGTTTGTGGCTTTTTCTTTCTTCCTTTAGCCATTCGTTCTGGTTTCTCGGCAAATCAGCATTGTTTGCCAACGCAAGTTTTGAGCAGTTGCCTCAATTGAATTTTGGGATTGCGCGAGGTTAGCAAGCTTGGCGCAAAGTCGCTTTGGAAGTTTTGCTTTCGCTTTGGGTTTCCCGAAAGTGATTTATCAAAATTTTCGGGTTTTCAAATCGCATGAAAGGCCACAAAATTTGAACCAATTCGGGTTTCAAAACTCAGGCAGTTTGCCGGTTTCCCAAATCAGGTTAATCTCAGGTTTGGTCAATCTAAGGTGCTGAAATTTAAGCTAACAAACTGCTTAAGAGGGATTCGCAATGCGTGGCATTTTCAGCATGCGTTGGGTTTTGTGATTAAATCTGTGTGCGGTAGTTTTTGTAGTGCATTGCTCACCCCTTAGCAGGGCGTTATGCCTGTTAATGGACAAGGAGAGTTAAATGAAGATTTTAAAGGCTTCAATCTCTGAATTAGATCAGATTGTGAGTTTATTTGATGATTAT
>NZ_JZAM01000282.1:0-528 GCF_000960595.1 Vibrio sp. S234-5 | reverse complement strand
TACTCACTCAAGATGATGCCTTGCAGTATCTAGCTTCATGCTAATGACTAGGTCAAGTATTGCTGCACAGGCTTAATATTAAACGCATGAGCATTAAGCCTGTTTGATGCTATTTGGATCGCAAGTTAGGCGGAGAGTTTAGGTGGTTTGGCGATAGGTGATTTGCTATTATCGCCACCCCAAAACGACTTTTGAGCTTGCATTCAACATGATTCAACAATTGCTGGTTACTTTCCCTCCAATGTTATTTGGCGCACAAGCGCTGCTGACTTTGCTTTTGATCAAGGGCGATATTTGTCCGGGTCAGCGAGGTCGTCTCCACAAAATGTTGCCTGCGATAGGGGTACTTTGGCTTGCGGTGGCATCACTTCGTATTGAAGCGTTTATGGTGGTGTTCGCGATTTTCTATTTCTACTCTCAAGTTCAGACTAAGAAAACGCGTGAAAAGGGCCCGTTGTGGGCGCTGCATTTGGCGAATGGTTTGGCGTTTGCTTACGTGAGCATTCAAGTGTTTGAACAGCCTAATTG
>NZ_JZAM01000281.1:0-435 GCF_000960595.1 Vibrio sp. S234-5 | reverse complement strand
CATAAAGGCAGCAGCGATAAGGTAGTTAAGATCAACCCCCAACGAGGCATAACCTACCAACGTACCACCAGCTACTGATGCCAAACCACCTGTCATTACCGCAAAGAACTGCGAATCAGTCATGTGCTTTAGGTAGGGTTTCACCATTAGTGGCGCTTCGATAGTGCCGACAAAAATGTTCGCCGTTGCAGACAAAGACTCAGCACGACCAATGCCAAGAAGCTTTTGAATACCACCACCAATGAAGTTGATAACTTTTGGCATCACACCAATGTGATAAAGACCGGAGATAAGAGAGGAGAAGAAAACGATGATACCCAGTACATTGATCGCAAAGGTGAAGCCCCCTGTCGCCAAATTACCGAATAAAAACGCGATGCCTTCTTGACCGTAGTTGATCAAATTCGACACGACGCTGCTTACTGAATTCAGCGC
>NZ_JZAM01000280.1:0-462 GCF_000960595.1 Vibrio sp. S234-5 | reverse complement strand
TGATTACGTGCTTGCCTTTTTTCGAGTAAAAGTGCGCAGCACCTTTAATCGCAAGGTTGTCAGACTCTGTCGCACCAGATGTGAATACGATTTCGCGAGGATCTGCATTTAGAAGGTCAGCAATTTGCTCACGAGCAGTATCTACCGCTTCTTCTGCCTGCCAGCCGTAACGGTGCGAACGTGAAGCTGGGTTGCCAAATGTGCCATCCATTGTCATGTACTGAACCATTTTTTCAGCAACTCGAGGATCAACTGGACATGTAGCGGAATAATCAAGATAAATCGGCAGTTTCATTCTCTACTCCAATGTAAAATGCTGGCCGCTAAGAGCGGACGTTTACACCGATGGGCGCGGCTGTTGTATTTTTGTTTGAAAGCCCATGAGTTACCGCCAGATCAATATCCTGACGATCAGAAATTTCTAGCACTTCATTGTCTGTCATCAACTCACCAAGAGTGATG
>NZ_JZAM01000028.1:0-456 GCF_000960595.1 Vibrio sp. S234-5 | reverse complement strand
CTTGATATCGTTCGTCTATTGAAAGAACAGCTTATCGACAAGATTGCGAATGACTTCGATATCATCATGATTGATACCGGTCCGCACGTCGACCCTCTGGTTTGGAATGCGATGTACGCGTCCAATGCACTGTTAATTCCTTGTGCGGCAAAACGTCTAGACTGGGCATCTACGGTTAACTTCTTCCAGCATTTGCCTACGGTTTATGAGATGTTCCCAGAAGATTGGAATGGCTTAGAGTTTGTTCGGCTAATGCCAACCATGTTCGAAGACGACAACAAGAAGCAAGTCTCGGTATTGACGGAAATGAGCTATCTGCTTGGTGACCAAGTGATGATGGCAACCATTCCACGTAGCCGAGCATTTGAAACGTGTGCAGACACCTACAGCACTGTGTTTGATTTAACCGTAAGTGATTTCGAAGGCGGAAAGAAGACACTTGGAACTGCTCAGGAT
>NZ_JZAM01000279.1:0-399 GCF_000960595.1 Vibrio sp. S234-5 | reverse complement strand
TTCTGTGCTGCCTGTTATTACCGGAGTGGGCCGTCGTAGCGGCAGCCGGCCAGAGCGCCCACTGAGCATGGCGGTTATTGCCTCCCAGTTTGCCATTGTCGCCAGCCCTATTGCTGCAGCGGTGGTCGCCTGGGTTGCCTTCTTAGAGCCGCAAGGGATCACTCTCACGGACGTGCTGATGAGCACCATTCCAAGTACCAGTCTCGGTTTGGCGTGCGCTTGTCTGTTCGTTAATAAGATGGGCGTAGAGCTTAAAGCCGATCCTGAATATCAGCGCAGTCTGCAGGACCCAGAGTTTCGCGCTGACATGGATCAAGAAGTATCGGTGGAGGTGATTAAAATCGCGCCGCAAGCGAAAAAGTCGGTCGCTCTATTCTTATTTGGCGTCAACATTGTGGT
>NZ_JZAM01000278.1:0-495 GCF_000960595.1 Vibrio sp. S234-5 | reverse complement strand
GAACTCCTGAAGACAGGCTAACTCATATTATGGATAAATTTGAGCAGGTCGATACCTCCGCGACAAGGCGACATGAAGGAACGGGCTTAGGGTTGGCAATCTCAAAACGTTTGATCAGCATGTACAACGGTGAGCTTTGTGTGCGTTCGGATTTTGGCAACGGATCGTGTTTTAGCTTTAGTTTGCAGTTGCCTAAACGAAGTCAGCCTCATTCTGAACCGGTAGAACTGAATGCAAATCGACTATTGTTGATTGATGATTATCAACCACGCGTGGAACACTTGATGCGCTTAGCTAAAGAGATTGGCATCGAGGTGACTCATCGCAACGATTGGTCTGCGGCGCAGTCTTTGGGCAGAGATTTGGACGATTTTGACCGCATCATCGCGAGCGTGAATAATGCTCAGGATAGAGATGCGCTCTATGAGCTTGATGCGACAGAATCAGCCGCCAAACGGGTACTGTTTCTCGCCCCTTGTGTGATGGAGGAAGGAC
>NZ_JZAM01000277.1:0-5843 GCF_000960595.1 Vibrio sp. S234-5 | reverse complement strand
CATTCAGCCGCAGTGTTGAGTCTGCCGCTAATAGAGCTTCGCTTTTTATTAAAACCTTAGCGGCATAAAGCTCACCAGACTTTTGCATGCTAAATACGGGCTTCATTCTTGTATTGGCTTTCGGCAAAAAGCGGGGCAGGTGGGTTTTAGTAAAGTGTAACGTGTTGCTGTTTGTGTCGTTACAAAACGGCAACTAACAAGGCACTCAAGCGGACTAAAAACAGTGGGCTACTGCGCTTCGCTTGTATTTTAGCCCACTATTTTTAGCCGCTTAGTGCGGCGTTATATAGCTTTCGGGCAGTGTTTTAGTGTTTGGTTTTATAAGTCTGATTTATGCTTGGTTTATTGCGAAGCTGGTATATCCTTCGTTGATAAATTTTCTAAATCAGCAAATTTAGTACCACCTAAAATTTAATTCGCAGCTCACCAACTTGTGTCATTCCAAGTGCGGTAGCGTGCATGGTTTTCAAAACCACGTTAGTAAATCGTATTTTAAAAATGGGTTTAGCTTCGTTTGTCAACTAGCTTTGTTGAGATTGAAATTGAACTTAAAAAGGGCTGTTTTATCGTAATGTGTTTTCCAACGCATTGTTCCTAAAGTGGCTATATAACAAGGCATTTAATCGGACTAAAAACAGTGGGCTACTGCGCTGCGCTTGTATTTTAGCCCACAATTTTTAGCCGCTTAATGCGGCGTTATGTGAATGGAGGAAACTATGTCATCAATTCCACAATCAAAAGATGAGTTACTCGCCGCCATCAACTCGATATTTCCCAAACTTGTGGACGATTATCGGATTGTTCCAGAATCATTATCACGTAAGTGTGAAATTGAAGGTAATGTAAAAGGAACACAAATTAGCATTTGTGACACTGTAGCTTATCTTGTAGGTTGGGGAAAGTTGGTCTTGAAATGGCATAGTTTGAAGTCTCAAGGTTTACCAGTAGATTTCCCTGATACTGGTTATAAATGGAATCAACTTGGTTTATTGGCAGTCAGTTTTCACGATCAGTACAGTGACTGGAAATACGAAGACTTACTCAAGGAGTTGGACTTAACCATTAACGAGCTTATCTATCTAGTTTCAAACTTAGACAATGAAGAATTGTATGAAACGGTATGGTATGAAAAGTGGACGTTGGGTCGAATGATTCAGTTCAATACATCATCACCAATGAAAAATATGCGCACTAAAGTTAGACGATTTAATAAAAACAACGAGTTACAGTGAACAATTCACATAACAAACGGTTAAAGAGGGACTGCCAACGCGTGGCGGATTTTATTCAAATCGGCCTTTGTGATTACGGTTGTTATTTTGAGCCCAGTGTTTTTGCGTTGTCAGCCCCTTAACCGGGCGTTAGGTAGCAAGGAGTATGCTGTGAAGGAAAAATATGTTTTAGTTCCGCCGAAAGGTATACGACTTGATTTACAGACTGCCGAGCGGGAGTTAACCATTACTCATCAAAATATTTCAATCGAAGTTGGCCCTGAGCACTGTCAAATAAAGGGAAGGATTTATAATACTGTTGACCCAGTTGAATCTGCTGTTGCAGAAGGAGATTGTTTAAGTCGTTTACACCATCCAATGACTCCAAAGTGGGTTCGAAGAGCGTCTCAAATTATATTCGCTCCCATGATCATTTTAGTTGTAATCAAAATGACAGTTTCACTATTTACTATGTCTACACCAAATAGTTTCATAGAGTTGGTCGTTGTAGCCCTAATATTTTGCATCGGACTACTAATTCTTTGGGTTTATTGGTTGATTTTTGTCAGTGGTCCCCAAAAAACTACCTAACAAACGCCTCAAGAGGGACTGTCAACGCGTGGCGTTTCCAGTCCCACTGAGTCGCGGTGGTTACGGTTGTTGTGGTTGAGTTTAGTGTTATGCGTTGCCAGCCCCTTAGGCGGGCGTTATAAATACTCATGGATTGAGCGAAAATGAAAGGAAATATAGATTCAATAATATTCGACGCAGGTGGTGTGCTTATGTTTATCAAAGAGTTCCGATCGTCGATTATTGAGCGGGTTCTACTCGCGAAAGGTTATGATATTGCGCTAATTGATAGAGCTCTAGCGGACTTGCAAATATTCGATCGACAATTCTTTGCCAAGTCCAAAATCGTTGACTGGAGTGACGAGAAACAATAGCTTCAAGAGCGCTCGTCAAGAATTTCAAATTTTGTAAATGGTGATAACTTGCTCGCAGAGCAATTATTCCACGTAGCCTTAGATACGCATCAGTACCAGTTATATAGTGAAACCGTGGAAGTTCTCGAACAGTTGCGAGAGAAGTATCGCTTATTCGTGTTATCGAATGCGACGGCAACATTAGATTGGGCGTTTGATAGTTTAGGTATTCGGCAGTACTTTGAGCAAGTTATGATTTCGTCATACGTAGGCATTGAGAAGCCTAATCGAGAAATCTACTTTCATGCTCTGTCTTCTTTTTCTTTGAATCCTAGCTCGACGATGTTTATTGATGACAAAGTCGAAAATGTAGTTGCTGCTCAATCGTGTGGTATTCAGGCTTATCATTTACAGCGTAGTAAAGGTGAAAACTTGGCTTCTTTTGCGGAGCTTTTGGTGGCTTCATCGAAACCGTATTTATAACAAAGCGTTTAAGAGGGACTTGGCACGCGTGGCATTTTCAATTTGCGTTGGGTTTAGTGGTTACGGCATTGTGCGGTCACTTTTGTATTGCGTGCCTGCGCCCCTTAACGCGGCGTTAGCTATTGTTTTATTCAGCAGCAAGGAAATTAAAGATGTCAAAGTATCAATTTTTCTGTAAACCAAATTCAAATCGTAATGCATTTACTTATCTGGATATGAGTTCAGAAACTTATCTTTTTGAAAAGGAAGAACTCTTGATCTCGGGGTTAGAGGTGGAAGGTGATACGATTTATGCTTCTTCTCCAGAAGAGGCTATTGATAAACTCAAATCAAATTTTTGTGAGCCTTTGAAGGATTATGCAAATTCAAATGTTGCAGGTGGATTGGCGACATTCATTTTTGAATCATTCAAATCAGTCACTGGGGAAAAATAGCTAACAAACGGCTCAAGAGGGATTGCCAACGCGTGGCGGCTTTAGTACAAAATTGAAGTTCAGTGTTTACGGTGTGTTTTTTGAGTTCGGTGGTGCGTTGTCAACCCCTTAGCCGGGCGTTAGCTTAAAACACATAAAATCAATTGGTTGTGGTTTTTTCTTTCTTCCCTTGGCCATTCGTTCAGGTTTCTCGGCAAATCAGCATTGTTTGCCAGCGCAAGTTTTGAGCAGTTGCCTCAATGGAGTTTTAGGATTGCGCGAGGTTAGCAAGCTTGGCTTAAAGTCGCTTTGACAGTTTTGCTTTCGCTTTGAGTTCTCCGAAGATGAATTCTCAAAATTTACTGGTTTCAAAGCAAATGAACGGCTACAAAGTTTGAGTCAATTCGGGTTTCAAAGCTTAAGTGGTTTGTTGGTTTTCCAAATCGGTTTATTCTCAGGTTTAGTAAGTCTAAGGTGCTGAAATTTAAGCTAACAAGCTGCTTAAGAGGGATTCGCAATGCGTGGCATTTTCAGCATGCTTTGGGTTTTGTGATTAAGTCGGCGTGCGGTAGCTTTTACAGTGCATTGCTCACCCCTTAGCAGGGCGTTATGTTTACAAAAGAAAAAAACTATCTTGAGGAAAAGATTGGGGATTTCTCCGGCTTTTTAGCTTCATGGGTTTTCAGCAATTTGAGTCCATCTGTCCAAAATTCTTTGCAATAGCCAGCCTCTCACAAACTAAGTTCATGGGTTGCTTCATTGTAGAATTGTGGAAATATCGGTTGAAGGTTTCACTGATGCAAAGCCGCTTTGATTGGATGGGTTAGGATTGGCAAAATCACGAGCTTTAAGCTGATCGCATTTGTCGGTCAGTTAGCTTAAAAACTTGGTAATGGTTTTGAGCAATGCCGTAAAATCGGCGGTTCTTTGTCATGTGGGTTTTCTTAAACCGTAATCATAACAAGGCATTAAAGTGGGACTTGGCCCGCGTGGCATTTTTAGTTTGCGTTAAGTTCAGTGTTTACGGCGCTGTGCGGTAGCTTTTGTATTGCGGGCCTGCACCCCTTAACGCAGCGTTAGGTTTACGAAGAGAAAAGCATAATTTTTGGGGAAAAGATTTGGGGATTTCTTAAGCAATTCGTTTACGGATGTCAGCAAATCAGCTTGGTCTGTCCCAATCATCACGTTTCTTGCGCTTTTTCTCATGCCAATGTTCGTGGGTTGCTTCATTGGAAAATGGCGTAGGTTGGCTGAATGTTTCACTGGCGCAAAGGTGCTTTGATTTAACCAAACAAACAGACTTAACCATTTGTTTTTAGGTTGGTCGCATTTGGCTGCCAATTTGAGTGAAAGGTTTGGGTTTCGTTTATCGTAATACGTTAAATTAGCGATTCTTTGCCAAGTTAATGAATACGAAATAGTAACACCTAACAAAAAATTCAAGCCTGACTACCAACGCGTGGCTGAATCGGTTCTAAAATGGTTTAGTGTTTACGGTGCATTGCTTAAAGTGGCATTGTGCGTTGGTAGCAGCTTAATTTGGCGTTAGGTGTTCATCAGTTATGTGAACCAAAAATTGAGCGTGAACGTAAAACCAATTTTCGAAACTTCGGTTATTTGAGATGGAACTGAACAAGGCAATCGAGTCAAGAATTATAGAAATGGCATGGGAAGACCGCACCCCATTCGAAGCAATCAAGCATCAATTTGGTCTGAACGAAGCTGAAGTGATTAAGTTTATGCGTAGTCGACTCAAACCTAGTAGTTTTAAATTATGGCGTGGTCGTGTTTCGGGTCGTAACACAAAACATGCTAAGTTGCGCAGTTCAGAAGTTAGTAGAGGCTACTGCCCAACCCAATACAAGCATCGCTAATTGGCACACACCTAACAAACTGCTTAAGAGGGATTCGCAATGCGTGGCATTTTTAGCATGCGGTTCTTTTTGTGATTAAGGCGGTGTGCTGTAGCTTTTTCAGTGCATTGCTCACCCCTTAGCAGGGCGTTATGCGTTTCGAGGAAATTTATGTCAAAAGTAACATTGAAAGGCTTTATCCTAGTTCCTGAGCTAGATCTTGAGTTAGTGAAAAGTGAGTTGGAACACCATAAACGTCTTACTCTCGAAGAACCCGGTTGTATTATCTTTAGTGTCACTAAAAATCCAGAAAACCCTCTCCGTTTTGATGTTTATGAAGAATTCACGGATAAAGTTGCTTTCGAGCAACATCAGCAAAGAGTTAAAGCTTCCCATTGGGGTAAGGTAACTGTGAGCGTTGAGCGTCATTACGAAGTCTTTGAGTAAACGCATAACAAAGCGTTTAAGGCGGATTCACAACGCTTGGCGATTTCAGTTCCAGTTAGGTTAAGTGTTTAATGTACAATGGTTTAGGTTAGGTGGTTAGCGTTGTTCACCACTTAACGCGGCGTTATGTTTAATCACGTCAAATCAGTTGATTGCATCTTTTCTTTGCTCCCTCGGCTTGTTGGTTTTGTGCTCGTCGGCAAGTTGGCTTCGTTTGGCGCTGTTTTCCGGACATTTATTTTTTGGTGCTGAAAACTCTGAGTGTTGCCTCAGTCAATTTTCGAGTAAGCGTGAAGTAGGTGCGACTGGCTTAATCGGTATTTTGACCACAAGTGTTTGGGCTTGAATTGCCAAAACTCGAAGTCTGTTTTTCAAATCTATGAGTGATTTCAGTTTTTTAGGTCTTGGCTTTTGTTTGTGAGTCAATGCTGAGTTAATCTTGGTTTTGGTAAACGTAAGCCCTTGAAGCTTAAACATAACAAAGCGTTAAAGAGGGACTTGGCACGCGTGGCA
>NZ_JZAM01000276.1:0-2179 GCF_000960595.1 Vibrio sp. S234-5 | reverse complement strand
TGTTCGAACAGGGTTCGCCATTCTTGGTTAGTGCGTCGTTTGGCCATTTCAAATCTCCTTTGGGTTGGAGGTTTGATCTTATTATTCGGGCTAGACGATTAGAATGCGGGGTTTATGATGCGCTTACCGAATACAAATGCTACCAATGGCAAAAAGGATGCATACGCTAATCCATATTCCTGATGCTCTGATGGGATAAAGATAAAAAGTAAACTCGATGAAATTGCACCCAACAGAAACATTCTCATAAGATAGTCTTTAAACGTCAAAACTTTCACTTCAACACCAACAATTCGACTTAAATCATAAGCATCTGAATTTACTTTCAATTGATTATCTAATTGCTGAATTATCACTGAATTAGCCACTAAATTCTCCTTTATGTAGCTGAATTTACAAGATCACATAACGCCCGGCTAAGGGGTTGACAACGCACCGCCGAACTTAAAAAACACACCGTAAACACTGAACTTCAATTTTGAACTAAAGCCGCCATGCGTTGGCAATCCCTCTTGAGCCGTTTGTTAGGTTTTTGAGCTGAAGCTCATGTGATAATAACCACCAAATTCATCATCTACTTGCGACACAATTGCAAAACCTTGTGACAAATAGAACTCAAGTGCCTTTTGATTTTGAACCATACATTTAAGACTCAAATAGCCATATTTTGCTTTCGCACCGTTAAGTAATATTGAGCCAATACCTTGACTCTGATATTCGCTGGAAACATACAGATGATGAACAAATTTGTCAGGTTCCCAAATCGAGATGAAACCTGCAACTTTACCTAAAGCCTCAACTAGCCAAATTCGTTCACCTTGAGTATCACGATCAAAGTCTTCTAATCGAAAGCTGTCCGTCTTGAGCCATGTAAAACCATCTCTTCTAGAGTGAAGATAGATCTTCCTTAATGATTCCAGATTACAAACACTAAACTCTTTGATTTCCATGTATAACCTTAAACCTAACGCCCGCTTAAGGGGCAGACAACGCTACTACCAACTTTCCGCATAACACCGTAACCACAAAAACCAACGCATAGTAAAAATGCCACGCGTTGGCTGTCCCTCTTGAAGCGTTTGTTATGTTTTTACTGATACACGACCTTAAAGTGTTCTAAAACCAATAACATATCCTCACTTGGCTCTATACCTAAAGTTTCACATTCACGTGAGAAAAATTTCCAATGAGCCTTACGCCACCATTCTAGCGATTTGTCGCCCTCACCCTCACTTGCCGCAAACTCTTCCGTCACTTCGTTGAATCGACAACTTGAGACCGATGTGATCTCAATGATACAAATTGGCTCACCATCCCAGTTTGTGACCACTTGAAGGTGCCCAACTATAGGTAATACTTCGCTTTCGTGGCTATACCAATATTCCATGCTGCATGATGCACGTTTCTCGCCACGTAGAATTAAATCTGCACATAGATTTGCGTTATACTCATCTGCGCAAAAGTAATCCGAACTAAATGATGTAAATTTTGCAGACACTTCACTAGGTAAAGTTCGAAGGTACTGCTGTAAAAATAACTGACTCTTTTCTTCCATGATTCTCTGAACCTGATTAAAAACATAACGCCGCGTTAAGGGGTGCAGGCACGCAATACAAAAGCTACCGCACAGTGCCGTAACCACCGAACTCAACGCAAACTGAAAATGCCACGCGTGCCAAATCCCACTTAAACGCTTTGTTATGCTTAAGCTTCAATGACTTACGTTTTACCAAAACCGAGATTAACTCAGCTTTAACTCACAAACAAAAGCCAAAAACCAAAAAACTGAAATGACTCATAATTTTTGAAAATCAGACTTTGAACTTTGGCATATAAAACCGAAAAACCTAAGATCAAACTTCTGATTGAGCCAACCGCCCTAAACTCGCGCTTGCCCGAAAATTGACTGAGGCAACGCTCTGAATTTCCAGCGCCAAAGAACAAGTGTCCGGAAAACAGCGCCCAATGGAGCCAACTTGCCGACAAACACAAAACTGAAAAGCCAAAGGAACAAAGAAGAACCATAACTCACTGATTTTGCGTGATTAAGCATAACGCCGCGTTAAGGGGTGCAGGCACGCAATACACAAGTTACCGCACAATGCCGTAACCACCAAACCTAACGCAAACTGAAAATGCCACGCGTGCCAAATCCCACTTGAACGCTTTGTTATGCTTA
>NZ_JZAM01000275.1:0-216806 GCF_000960595.1 Vibrio sp. S234-5 | reverse complement strand
AGGCCGCCGTCTGGTGCACTGTCGTTGCCCGTTAGGTTCAGCGTGATGCTGCCGTCTTCGGCAACCGTCACTTCGTCATTCACCGCGTCTACCGCATCGTTCACGGCATTCACGGTCACTTTCACGTCCGCAGTATCGGTTCCGCCATTGCCATCGCTGATGGTGTAGCTGATGGTCGCTTCGCCGTTGAAGTTCGCCGCTGGCGTGAACTCGAGTTTGCCGTCGACGATCGCGACCGTACCTTGCTCTGCTGGGACCGTCGCGCCTGTGATGGTCAACGTATCGCCATCCACATCGCTGTCGTTCGCCAACACATCGATGGTGATCATGCCACCGTCTTCTGTGCCTGACGCCGTATCGTCTGTGGCCACTGGGCCGTCGTTCACCGCATCCACGGTCACTTTCACGTCCGCAGTATCGGTTCCGCCATTGCCATCGCTGATGGTGTAGCTGATGGTCGCTTCGCCGTTGAAGTTCGCCGCTGGCGTGAACTCGAGTTTGCCGTCGACGATCGCGACCGTACCTTGCTCTGCTGGGACCGTCGCGCCTGTGATGGTCAACGTATCGCCATCCACATCGCGGTCGTTCGCCAACACATCGATGGTGATCACGCCACCGTCTTCTGTGCCTGACGCTGAATCATCCACAGCCATTGGAGCAACACCATGAGTTGATAAAGCCGAACTTGTTACGGTATTTCCCGCCGAGTCCGAAGACGTCACAACAACTTCGAACTCGGTGTCCGCTGCTAGGTCGCTACCCGCCACATCCACTGTCCAGTTGCCGTTCGCATCGACCGTGGTTTCGTAAGATTTACCATTGATCGTCATGGTCACTTTATCGCCTTGTGCGATATCGCCACCTGTCGCTGTACCTGTCACCGCGATGGTTTGTCCGCTTTCTGCCGCGTTGACCACGTCATCTTCTGTGATATTCGCCACCGTCACTGTACCCGCTTCCGCAGCCAGATCGATCGTATGCGTTGAAGTGGTAGAGGCAGAGTAAGGATTTCCTGCGCTGTCCACACCAGTTACTGTCGCAACAAAACTGTTATCGTTTGCTAGATCGGTACCCGAAACCTCCACACTCCAAGTTTTGTTTGCCAAAACCGTTGCTGTGTATAAGGTGCCGTTAATTGTCATTGAGACTAGATCACCAGCTTTAGCATCGAAACCAACACGGCCACTGACAGTAACGTTTGACTGACTCTCAGCAAGATTAATAACATCATCGCTAGTGATAGGGTTGACACGTATTGTCGCCAGTGACGATGTATCAACAAAGTATACTTCGGTAGAGGTAGATGAGCCGATTTGCCCCTTGCTGTTCACAACATCGACAACAGCTGTAACTTGTTTGTCAGAGTCGGCAAGTAACTCATTACCAGGAACATCAATTGCGTACCTGCCGTCAACAACTTGCCCACTAAACTCTTTGCCATTAACAATTAGCGTTACCGTTCCTTGCTCAAACTCTTCCCCCGAAACGGTACCAGTAATAGTAATATCACTTTGAGATTCACTTGCATTGATTACCGAGTCTTCAGTAATTGGATCGATGTCAATGTTCACGATAACAGGCGTGTCATCAAATCTATGAACTGAGTCACCTTTAGACGTGACTTCGTTACCTGCTGCATCTGTTGAATTAACGGTAACTTCAAAAGCAGTATCAACAGCAAGATCTGAACCGTTTACTGATAGCTCCCACGTTCCATCTTCAGAAACGCTGCCTCTGTATTCGCTGCCGTTAATGATAGCGGTAACAACATCTCCAGATTTAATGTCACCACCACTCGCTGAACCAGTCACTATAATTGTTTGGTTTTTCTCTGTTTCTGTAATCACATCATCAGAGGTGATTGGATCGATAGAAACCGTACCTGCCTGAGCCGTAGTATCCAGAGTAAACGTCAGCGTGCTGCTGCCCGAAGTATTGCCTGCCGCATCGGTCTGACGAACAGTGATGGTGTTTGCACCTTCTACTGTTGTTGGCGCTGTGGTTGTCCATTCACCATCAACAAAGTACTCCACCGTCGCATCTTCTTCGGTGCCTGCAACGGTGAAATCACCTTTATTAGTCAGGAAGTCATCCGCTAAGCTGCCGCTGTCGGTATCGAGAGAAATTTGCGGTGCATCTGGCGCGGTGGTATCTAACGTGAACGTCAGCGTGCTGCTGCCTGAGGTGTTGCCCGCCGCATCGGTCTGACGAACAGTGATGGTGTTTTCACCTTCTACTGTTGTTGGCGCTGTGGTTGTCCATTCACCATTGACAAAGTACTCCACCGTCGCATCTTCTTCGGTGCCTGCAACGGTGAAATCACCTTTATTAGTCAGGAAGTCATCGGCCAAGCTGCCGCTGTCAGTGTCGAGCGAAATCTGAGGTGCATCTGGCGCGGTGGTGTCTAGAGTAAACGTCAGCGTGCTGCTACCAGAAGTGTTGCCTGCCGCATCTGTCTGACGAAGAATGATGGTATTTTCGCCTTCAACTGGTGTGGGTGCGGTGGTTGTCCATTCACCATTGACAAAGTACTCCACCGTCGCGCCTTCTTCGGTGCCTGCAACGGTAAAATCACCTTTATTGGTCAGGAAGTCATCAGCAAAACTACCGCTGTCAGTGTCTAGTGAGATCTGCGGTGCATTTGGCGCTGTGTTATCTAGAGTAAACGTCAGCGTGCTACTGGCCGACGTATTACCTGCAGCATCGGTCTGGCGAACGATAATGGTGTTTTCGCCTTCAACTGGTGTGGGTGCGGTGGTTGTCCACTCACCATTAACAAAGTACTCCACCGTCGCACCTTCTTCGGTGCCCGTAACCGTGAAGTCGCCTTTGTTAGTAAGGAAGTCATCGGCCAAGCTGCCGCTGTCGGTGTCTAGCGAGATCTGCGGCGCGTCTGGCGCGGTGGTATCGAGAGTAAACGTCAGCGTGCTACTGGCCGAAGTATTACCTGCCGCATCGGTCTGACGAACAGTGATGGTGTTTGCACCCTCTACTGGTGTTGGCGCGGTGGTTGTCCACTCACCATTGACAAAATACTCCACCGTCGCACCTTCTTCGGTGCCAGCAACGGTGAAATCACCTTTATTAGTAAGGAAGTCATCGGCCAAGCTGCCGCTGTCAGTGTCTAGCGAGATCTGCGGAGCATCTGGCGCTGTCGTGTCGAGAGTAAACGTCAGCGTGCTGCTACCAGAAGTGTTGCCTGCTGTATCTGTCTGACGAACGATGATGGTGTTTTCACCTTCAACTGGCGTTGGAACTGTCGTCGTCCACTCGCCATCAACAAAATATTCGACCGTCGCACCATCATTTTGTCCAGAGACGGTGAATGATCCATTGTTGGTTAGAAAATCGTCCGCTTCAGAACCACTATCTTCATCTAGTATAACGGTCAATAGAGGCAAAGTTTCTGCTGGACTGGTAGTTGCCGCATCTGAAGAAAAAGAACTGTACACTTCAAAGAGAGAAAGACTTTGCGCTTGGTTAAGCCCCAGGTCCTGCAAACCTTGGGTAGTAAATGCTGTACTTGCTAGAGTCTCGCTTGCGTCGCGGGAAATCGTCCCTCCAGAGACCAAACTCGAACCGCCCGTTTCACCTGCGGCGGTAGCAAACTCATCACCCAGTTGGGTTGGATCTTGTCCGTCTTCTAACGCTGCAAAAATCTGCTGCACGTCACCCGTAATGTCATTGCTGCCGTTTTCTGTCGCCACTCGAACAGTGGGCACCTCAGATTCATCTAGGGTATCAATCACAACTTCGCCAGGTGCAGGTGTTTGTCCGGGCGCTAACATTCTTATATTGCCGTTCAAATCAATAACAACAATTCGACCAGCGGTAAGAGCAGCTCCAGAAAGAAAGGCTGAGAAATCCATAAATAAACCTCTGTGATGACGGTGCAGTTCTGCCAATATTTTGACAGGTACATTAATTCTATTTTCTTACCCATTAGTATATCAAACGGGGATCGCTAGAACATCCGAAAAGCCAATCTCTTTTACATTTTTGTCACCTATTGGCGACTTTGCTCACACAGTCTCATTTATGAAGCAATATCACGGATTGAACTCTATTCGTGCGCAACTGCATTTGTTTAAAACATCGATTTCAACAAGTTAGAAAATGGAGTTGGAATTCGTTACAATGACTGATATTTTGCGATTGAGTACGCAAACTCAGCATCGATTCAATGATTTGTTGCGCTAAAAAATTGACGTTTCATCGTAATCTTCTCAAAATTAAGACAGCTAATCTCTTAGACTTAGCGCAAACAACGAGTAGGAGAAATTGAGTGAAGTGGACCCGAATAAGCACATTAGCCGCTGGGCTAGTGATGACACTTCCTGTTATGGGGCAAACATTGGAGCAAGCGGTTGCCATTACGCTTGCCACCAACCCCGAACTAAAAAGTGCATTTAACGAGTTCTTGAGTAAGCAATATGCCAATCAGGCTTCTTCTGGCGCTTACTTGCCAAGAGTGGACTTAGATGCAGGTGTCGGCTTCGAATCCATCAATCCTGCTGGTAATCCTCCTCGTGACTCGACGGATATGACTCGAAAAGATGCGTCTTTAACTTTGACGCAACTGATTTGGGACGGTTCTGCCACACTCAATGATATGGATAGAACAGCCGCGGAAGCGGAGTCGTTACGTTACCAACTGTTAGCAGACGCGCAGGATAAAGCCCTAGAAGTGACCAAAGTCTATCTGGATGCGGTGAAAGCGTACGAAATCTTAGCGCTCTCTGAAAGCAATCTCATGACTCACAAACGTATTTACAGTGACATTAAAAAACGGGTGAACTCAGGCATCGGTTCTACCGCAGATTTGTCTCAGGTCGAAGCCCGCTTGGCGAAAGCGCACGGTAACTTAGCCGCAGCACAAAATAATTTGTTTGATTCTCATACTATGTTTACCCGTTTGGTTGGACAGACACCCCAATCACTGATTTTTCCGCGAGCGGATCAAGAGAGAATTCCGTTTACTGTCGATGAAGCTATAAGCCAAGCTTTTGAGCACCATCCGGTGCTTAGAGTTGCAACGGTGGATGTCGATTCGGCCCGTTTTCAGTATAAGCAGACCAAAGGCCGCAACTATCCTACCTTTACGTTTGAAGCGTCACAGACTTGGCGTAGCGATGCAGGTGGTATTGAGGGGCAGAGTGACGAGCTCACAGCCATGCTTCGTATGCGTTACAATTTGTACAACGGCGGAACAGATTCCGCGAACTCTGAAAGTGCCGCTTATCAACTGAACAAAGCAAAAGATCTTCGCGAAAGAAGTTACCGGAGCGTCGAAGAGGGTTTACGCCTAGCTTGGAGTGCGCTTGACCTTACTTTACAGCAGAAAGAGTTTTTGGCCGATCACGTTGACTCTGCTTCCGACACTGTGATTGCTTACGAAAAGCAGTACCGTATTGGCAAACGCACTTTGCTTGACTTGTTAAATACCGAGAACGAGCTGTTCGAAGCTCGCAAAGGTTACTTAGACGCTAAATATGCAGAGCAATACGCCAAATTTCGTGTGATGAATGCAACGGGGCAATTGCTCGATACGCTGCGAGTCGATATCCCTAAAGAGTGGACCCAAAAGGTGGAATACTAATGAAACCATACACTTTACCTTTTGCCTTAGCTGCTATTTTTCTATCTTCCTCCCTAATGGCGGACGAATATGATTACCGCCCCACTCCGGTTGCGGATCAAATTGATGATTTACAAGACCAAGACAGAGATGGCGTAATTAACGCCCGCGATTTGTGTCCCGATACGCCAAGTACAGCGGAAGTCGATAACGATGGCTGCGGAACTTACATCAAAACGACCCAGCAAATGCAGATCCGGGTGTTATTTGCCAACAACTCCGACGTGATTAACCCGGTATTTCGCAGTCAAATCAAAGAACTGGCTGAGTTTTTGAAACTTTATCCATCCACTTCAATCGAACTGCAAGGCTTTGCCAGCCGTACAGGCAATGCAAAACTAAACCTTGAGCTGTCTCAACGCCGAGCAGACAACGTTAAAGAGATGCTCATCAGTTATGGCATTTCATCAAATCGAGTACGCATTGTAGGCTTTGGTGACAGTAAACTGGCTAACGACGGCGAGGACGAAGTCAGCCACGCTTTGAACCGTCGCGTAGTGGCCTCCGTCGTTGGTCACAAAGGTGACATCAAAGAAGAATGGACCATTTTTACCCGTCTACCAAAAAGCAAGAAATAATCATTGGGGCGAAAAAGCCCCTTATCTTTGTCGAGCCGACACCAGCGCAAACTCAGATACTCATTGGTAAGGCTGCGATAAAATGGTACCCTACGCGGGTCTTTTCATATCGAGATTTTAAAATGAGCAAATTAACTGCGGATATTCAAGCGAATCTGGACCTTTTCATTCAAGAAACTCAAGAAACCAAGCTGGTTTGGGGCCTTCGAAATGAAGAAGGATGGCTGGCTTGTGACTCTTCAGAATTTGAAAATAGTGAAGTGATGCCGTTTTGGTCTGCTAAAGAAGATGCCGTCGCACACAATGTAGAAGAGTGGGCTGATTTTGAAGTACTTGAAATTCCTCTTGATATTTTCGTTGAAGATTGGCTTATCACCTTAGATGAAGACGGCGTGCTGGTTGGTATCAACTGGAATGCGCAATTGGAAGGTAAAGAACTTGAGCCGGCTGAGCTGGCAAAAATGTATCTATAATCGTTAAGTGATGTTTGCTTAAAAGAGAGGCTGGTTCAGTACCAGCCTTTTTTACAGCTTTGCTACACTGTAGATACATTTATCAACTCTGGTATATTGCTCTTTGATATACGACGTATTGTATATTTCACTATCTCGAATGCATCACACCTTTTCATTTACAAAAAGATATCATTCCTGTATCTCATTTTTACCATCAAATCAGCCCATGTTTAAACGCAAGCTACTACTTTGGCTCACAATCAGTACTTTTTCTTGTATGACGCTCGCAGACAACAGCGGACTCCATCAGTGGTTAGGCGTCTACCAACAAAAACTCAGAGCCGAAGACAATCGCGCCCTAGATCTCTTGCAAGATCGTTACGCCGCCCTCCTTCCAGGCGCGGAAAAACTATATGTGAGTGGTTTACTATTTGATTATCTTTTTGCACGCAATCAACCCTATTATGGCGCGAGTCAAAACAAAAACACTCACTTCTCTCGCCAAGAATCACTTTACATACAAGCGCTATATGACCGACAGAAAGGCCAGTATGAACAAGCGGTTAAAGGTTTTACGACCTTACTCAACCAAGCAACACTAAGCGAAGTACGTAAAGTGCAAGAACTGCTGTTATATCAGCTTTGTTATACGCTCAACGAACAAGGCGACTACCATAAAGCCAAGTTTTTCTGCTCTCAACTCAAGCTTTTTGCCGCTGAAGAGGGTCAATCTTTGCTACCGAAATACTTGGTTTATCGCGTGATCGCCAATAACGAACATTTCCGAGGCGAATTTGAGCAATCTCTTATTCACTATCAAGCGGTGCTGCGTCATCTACCTGCAAACGCGGATGTCTCTGCCGCTTACAACGATACCGGCAATTTGCTACGCGAATTAGGCCAATACGCGCAAGCCGAAGAGTATTTGCTTAAAGCCAAGGAAATTCGCGAAAACGGACATTCTCCGGCTGCCTTAGCACAAATATTGCACAGCCTTGCAGAGCTCTATCACGATCGTGGCGATCAGCCGCAAGCAATCCTCTACTACGAGCAAGCACTCGCGATCTTGATTAAGGAAAATCGCAACTTTGGTCTGGTCATGACGTATCTTGGTTTGGGCTCTCTCTATCTACAAATGAATGATACAGAGAAAGGTTCACACTATCTTGAACTCGCGCTTAAAGCGGCAGAGCAAGGGCAAAACCACCGCTTAGCGGCCGAGGTTCACTCTCGATTTAGCCTCGGTTATCTTGAGATGGGCAAGCTCAGCGAAGCGATGGCGCACGCCACACAGGCTTATAACCTCGCAGTATCGATGGATATGCCCGTAATCGAAGCGAACGCCTTACTATTGCAGTCGAACATCGATGTGCAGCAAGGGAACTACCAGAAAGCCTATCAACACTACACGCACTATTCCCAACTCGAACTTAGCTTCAGAGACAAAGACACAACCAAAGCGATTGAGGCATTGGATCTCGCGCAAAAGCAGTTCGACTATCAGTTACGCTTAACGCAGCTTCAAAGTGACACTGAGCGCAAAATGCGCTTAGTCAAGAGCCTTGAACAAGAGAAGTTTCTCTATTCTCTGTTGTTGATTGCGTTAGTGACTCTACTGCTCGTTTTGGCGTTAGCCAATCATCGCTACCGTAAGCAGCAACAAACCGATCGATTAACAACAGCGTTGAATCGCCGTGCAATCATTGAGGCAATCGAAGCGCAAACGACTAACAGAGTCCCACATAAAGTGCCGGTACTGATTCTGTTTAAATTAGATAGTGTTAAAGCCGTCAATCGGGAGTTTGGCCACGCGTATGGCGATGAGCTATTACATACTATCGCTTGCAATCTTATCGCCCATCTTTTGCCAGGGGAGTTATTGGGACGGCTCAATGGAACAGAGTTTATGCTGTTGCTGAAAGAGGTTGACGAGGTAGATGTGCCAATGCGCGTTGAACAGCTAAGCCAACGTATCGCCAGCAGCGTGATTCATGCAGAAACTGGCGAGCCGATCCAGCTTAACGCCTATATAGCCTATCTTGTTTTAGAGCGTTCAGCGCCAAACTTCGACTGCGTCTATAACAAGCTCGATTTCGCGCTCTCTCAACGGCAAAGAGAGCGCAAAATGGGAGTCGTTGATGCGAGCCGTCTGCCAGTTAAGCTTGAGCCTGTTTCTCAAGCAGCGACGCCATCACAAGCGGTTGGTTATTAAGGTAGTCATCAAGCCCCGCTTTGCGCAAGTGGCATGATGGACAATCACCGCAACCATCCCCAATCACACCGTTGTAACAGGTCAAGGTTTTCTCCCTGACCAGTTGCAACGCTTTGTGTTGATCGGCCAATGCCCACGTCTCCGCTTTGTTTAACCACATTAGCGGCGTTTTAATGGCCAAGGCTTTGTCCATCCCTTTAACCAACGCACTGTTCATTGCTTTGACAAATTCGTCACGGCAATCGGGATAGCCAGAAAAATCAGTTTCGCACACCCCCGTTATCACAGTATCAGCACCGATTTGGTAGGCGTAAATGCCCGCCAAAGTCAGAAAGAGAATGTTGCGCCCGGGCACAAAAGAGTTCGGTAATCCATTGGCTTGAAGTTCATGCGAAACAGGAATGTCATCACGCGTCAGCGAGCTAATCGCCAGCTCATTGAGTAACGTGACATCCATCACTTTGTGTGCTTTGACACCCAAGTCCGCGGCAAGTTGTTGTGCAACTTCAATCTCCAAACGATGGCGCTGGCCATAATCAAACGTGATGGCATGGACCTCATCATACTCATTCAGAGCTTGCACAAGACAAGTGGTTGAGTCTTGACCACCACTAAAAACCACTACCGCTTTATTCATCGCTTATCCCTTCTAGGCAATACTTAAATATTTGTGGGTTTGAACCGATAAACGCCAGTTACGCGCAATACAAGTCTCAATACACAATTGCGTCGCTCTGGCTTTCTGACTGATTGGTTGCAGGGCTATCGTCGTTGTAGCAGGCACTTGTGCTCTGGCCAACAACAGGTCTAACTGCTCAATGTCTTTTTCTGTACCGACCGGATGTTTGATTTCGTTGGCTCGCAGCAAAGCACTATCAAGCACGGGTAATTTACCTTTCATCGCCACTTTGGGTGACACTGTCACCCAGGTTTTACGCGAAGTCTGCACGGGATAGGTACCACTCGTCTCGATTTGGCATTGGCAGCCGATCGCTTCAAATGCTTCGGTTAGAGAAGTTAAGTCATAAATGCATGGCTCACCGCCAGTGATCACTATGTGTTTGGCATTGAAACCTTGCTGTTGATACTGAGCCACAATCTCCTCAGCGTCAGCATTACACCAACTTGGGCTATCTCCCGATTTGAGAATGATTTCGCCAAACGTGCGTTGTTCCTGCTCTAAAGCTTGCCAAGTTTGTTTGGTATCACACCAAGAACAGCCTACTGGGCACACTTGCAAACGGACGAACACCGCTGGCACACCAGTAAAAACGCCTTCACCCTGAATGGTTTCAAACATCTCGTTAACTTTATACAACTTAACTCTCAACCCTAACAATAAATCGCAAGGCGCAGACCTTAAAGGAGTCCCGCTCTCAGGTCAAATTAATCTGCTGGGAACACAAAAATTCAGTGTTAATCTGACTCGTTTTGGTGTTTCATTACCACTTTGTCTTCTTCTTCAAAGTTTAGTAGGTAAGTATGTTCAAGTTAATCGCGCTGGATATGGATGGCACTTTGCTCAACAGCGACAAGCAAATCTCCGACGAAAATAAGGCGGCGATTGCGCGTGCTCGCGCAGCAGGCGTGACGGTGGTACTGGCCTCTGGCCGTCCACTGGAAGGAATGCAAGACAAGTTGGATGAGCTCGGTATCTCCTCAGACAGCGACTTTGTTCTTTTCTATAACGGCTCGATGGTGAAGAACGTCGGCAGCGGCGAATTAATTCATGAACAAATTATCGATGGCAAAAGCGCGAAGCAGCTTGCCCGCTTAGCAGAAAAACTCGGCGTTTACGTTCATGCCTTCAGCAAGGAGCACGGTTTGATTACCCCTCAAACCAACCCTTACACAGAAATAGAAGCTAAGATCAACGGCTTGCCGATCACTGAAATGAACTTCGAAGCACTCGCAGACGATCACCCGATCATCAAAACCATGATGGTTGCCGAGCCGTCGCTGCTCACCGAAACCATCGCCAAACTGCCTAGTGAGCTGCATCAACAGTTTACCGTAGTGCAAAGTGCACCATTCTTCCTAGAATTTCTTAATCCATTGAGTAACAAAGGTATTGGTGTAGCGGCGATTGCCGAACATCTCGGCATCCAAGCGGAAGAAGTGATCTGTATGGGCGATGCCGAGAACGATCACCATATGCTGCAATACGCGGGCGTGGGCGTGGCGATGGCCAATGCGATGGAGCAGACAAAAGCGATTGCCAATTACATCACTGCATCCAATAATGATCACGGCGTCGCCAAAGCGATCGAAAAATTTGTTTTTCCGAGTGAGCAGAGTTAACTCGTCACCCAAAATAAACGCCTCAGTCGAGGCGTTATTTTCATCTCACAGCAAGTTGTTTACGCTTGCCTACCCTTGCAAAGTGGCAACACCAGCAACATCGCGACCAAGAGCGACGATGGGTAGCGCAACGTTTCTAAAATATAGGAATAAAGTCCGCTAGAAGAAAAGTGGGTTTGCAGCATAGTGAGCAACAAGTTAAGCGTTAGCAGCACCACAATCAGCACCAATGCACGCGCTTGAGTTAAATTGCACGCTTTTTTGCGCCACATCAGCACCAGAATCGGCATCAACATCAAGGTAGCAAGCCAAGCGGAAAACACCGGCAACGGCCAGATGAAAGTCAAACCAACAGCCACGGCAACAAGTGCTCCCCACACTAAAGGAGAGGCAAACAGTTGTCCCAAATCCAGCTCCGCTTTTTGTTGCAAACGAAGCAAATGCCAAGCAACCAAAGCGCCTAACAGCGCGCCAATCAACAGATCAGAAAGAAACTCTGCGCCGGCGTAAAACTGTCCCAAAGCGACCAAAACGATAGTGCCAAACGCCCATTTGCCCCACTCCTTTCCCCCTTCACGCTGGGTGAACAGCAGCGCCAAGCAGACCCAAACGGCCATTGAAGCACTGGGAAAACTAAAACCCGAACTAGGAAGCAATTCCGTGCTAGGCAGATACACATGGGGCCGAGGCATCGCAAAGCCTTGCTGCGCAACCAAAGCCAATAATGAAGTGACGGTCACTGCAAACAGAGCATGCAAGGTAAAATCTCGTCCGAAGCGCCAGAGAATGAGCGGCATGACCACCAAAAGCAGTGCTGGAGTGGTGAGATAAAAAGCAAGATGTGCAACGGCCATGGCAATGGATGACAACATTTGCGATTGAGCCGCCCAAGATTGGCTAGCGGCTAACCAACCAAGGCCAATTTGACGATACGATGGCGCAGCCTCTTTGAGATCGCGCACATAACTGGCGGGTTGATTGGTGGCACGAGTAAACATTTCGCTGACCAGCGGCCACTGTTGGGGAAAACGGTATTGCTCCGCTTTGAGAGCAGTTGGCTGAAGCAGCATCGCGGAAGCAATTTCTACCCCATAATGCGGCGCAAACCAAATGGGTAAGGTATTTCCACCTAATGCATGCTGAGTGTTGTAAGCGACGATCGGCGAGTCCGACACGCAATCATAAAATACCGCGGTATCGCTGTAGCCCAGCGCTTCCCCCACCGTCACCACTAGGCCAGTTTCTTCCCACACTTCTCTTTGCGCCGCTTCGTGTGGAGGCTCACCTGCGCTGATGGTTCCACCGGGCAGCGAGATTTGCCCCGTCAGAATTTCATTCACCAGCAACAACTTGTTGTCGACACGCACAATGCAGAGCGCGCCTTTAATCCCTTCGGGTAATGGTGTTGGCAATCCAGCGGCAGAAAATGTGCTGTAAAAAAGAGAAAAGACGCCAAGGGTGATGATGAAGGCTCGTTTTAACACGTGTGAAAACCTTTGAGTTGCATGTCGATCTGGCGTTGCATCTAAACTCGGCAGAATGTTTTAGTGAGCAACAATAAGAAAATTTGTCGTCATGATGGCAGGAAGTTAGATTTTTTTCGACAAAAATTAAGCATGTAAACAGAAAAACATCCAGCAATGGGAGACTGAGCAAATTGCCGAGCTGAATGCAAACTGTCAGAAGCGTTATTTTCCGCTGATGAGCGTTTTTCGCAGCCAATGAATATGATGCTGAAACCCCGACTTTTGATAAAGAGCGATCGCATTCTGATTAAAATGCCACACTTCGACAAACACTTGGCTGACTCCATAGTCAGTGAAGGTTTGCTCGATTTTTTCCAGTAGCGTTTGCGCGATGCCCTGATGGCGATAGGCATTTACAACAAACAGCTCGTCGACACTGCCCATTGGCAAAGGTTGGCTAACGGTCGAAATCAGCTCACAAAAGTGGCCGCTGATAAAACCAATCACCTCTTCTCCTCGCTTTGCGACAAAAACCAAACATTCTGGATCATCCAGATAGCGAGCAATGCTTTTCTCTTGTTCAATCTCTTCGGCAGTTTTGAAAAATTCGGGACATTGCTGATGGTGCTCGTCATGCAGAGCGAACATCAGTTCATTGAGAGCCTCAATGTCGCTTGGTTGTGCTGGTGAGATGGTGAAGTCGGTCATGGAGAGATCAATCAATTACAAAACGACAGTTTGTCGCGCACAAAGGAGGATAGCAAGAAAATTTGCTGTTGCTCCGACAGTTATCACGCTGGAGTCGCGTAGCCAAAAACGCCAATCCCGCCTTTTATCAGCGGGACTGGTACTTTTCTTGATACAACCATCACTCTCGATGCAGTACTTTCTCAATTTCATTCAAGCTAGAGGGGTCATCAATGGTGGAGGGAACAACGTACTGCTCACCATCTGCGATCTGGCGAATGGTGCGGCGCAATATTTTACCCGAGCGGGTTTTGGGTAGGCGTTCGACAACCATGGCATGTTTAAAGCAGGCCACCGCACCAATCTCGTTTCGCACTTTGCCGATAAGCTCTTGCTCCAACTGCAGTTCATCGACTTTGACACCATCTTTGAGCACCACAAACCCGATTGGCAACTGCCCTTTCAGTTCATCGTGCACGCCGACCACCGCGCATTCCGCCACCGCTGGGTGCGCGCCAACAATCTCTTCCATTTCACCAGTCGAGAGACGGTGACCCGCAACGTTAATCACATCGTCAATGCGGCCCATGATGAACAGGTAACCATCTTCATCCAGATAACCGCCATCACCTGAGACGTAGTAACCTGGGAATTGCGACAAATAACCGGACTCAAAACGGTCGTGATTACGCCATACAGTCGGCAAACAGCTTGGCGGCAACGGGCGTTTCAACGCCACAAAGCCTTGCTGATTCGGCGGCAGCACCTCGCCCAGTTCATTGAGGATTTCCACTTGATACCCCGGAATCGGCTTAGTCGCTGAACCCGCTTTAATCGGCATCAGTTCAATGCCCGTTGGGTTGCCGGCAATCGCCCAGCCCGTTTCGGTTTGCCACCAGTGGTCAATGACCGGTTTGTCGGTTTGCGATTCGACCCATTCTAAAGTTGGCGGATCCAAACGTTCACCCGCCATAAAGATGGTTTTCACGCTCGACAGGTCATAGTGCTTAAGATACTCGCCATTTGGATCTTCTTTCTTGATGGCTCGGAAAGCCGTTGGCGCCGAGAACAGTGCAGTGACTTTGTATTCCTGACACACGCGCCAGAATGCACCTGGATCCGGCGTACGCACTGGTTTGCCTTCATACAAAATGGTTGTGCAGCCGTGAATCAGCGGCGCATACACAATGTAAGAATGCCCCACCACCCAGCCCACATCCGATGCGGCCCAGAACACGCCATTTTGCGGCATGTTGTAAATACAGTTCATCGAGTATTTCATCGCGACGGCATGACCGCCGTTGTCACGCACCACACCTTTGGGTTTGCCTGTCGTTCCTGAGGTGTAAAGAATGTAAAGCGGGTCCGTTGCCAGCACGGGCACACACGCATGCGGCAGCGCGCTTTGAATCAGCGTGTTCCATTCCAGATCGCGTTCACTGGTTAAATCGGCAAGACACTCCGGGCGTTGATACACCAACACTTTTTCCGGTTTCCAACGACTGTCCATGATCGCTTTATCGACCATAGGCTTGTAAGGAATCACTTTGTTGACTTCCACACCGCATGAGGCGGTCATAATGACTTTTGGCTCGGCGTCTTCAATCCGCACTGCCAGCTCGTTTGGCGCAAAACCGCCAAACACCACCGAGTGAATCGCCCCCAAACGCGCGCACGCTAGCATCGCCATCGCCGCTTCCGGGATCATCGGCATATAGATGATCACGCGATCGCCTCTGGTGACGCCCTGTTCGGCCAACATGCCCGCCACGCGCGCGACACAATCCCGCAGCGCGGTGTAGCTGTATCGCTGCTTTTTGCCTGTCACCGGCGAATCGTAAATCAGCGCCGTTTGGTCGCCGCGACCCTGTTCACAGTGGTAATCCAGCGCCAACCACGAGGTGTTGAGCAAACCATCCGGGAACCAGCGTTCAATGCCGTGCTCGTCTTCTTGCAAAATGGTTTGAGGGAATTCAAACCAGTCGATGTTTTGGGCTTGAGCTTTCCAGAACGCTTGCGGCTCATCCTTTGCCCATTGATATTCCTTTAAATATGCAGACATGGTGCTTCTCCTTGATTGTTCTGGCTTAGCCGTTGTTGATGGTTTCTGCGGGCACTCGCACCCAACCTTCCATCAAAATACGTGCGCTGCGACCCATCACGGCTTTTTCTACCACCCAACCTTGCGTCGTTTCGCTTGCACTGGCGCCAACTTTTAATGTTCCCGAAGGGTGACCAAAGGTCACCGACGTTTTCTCTCCGCCCCCGGCGGCCAAATTGACCAACGTTCCTGGCACACACGCCGCGGCAGCAATGGCAACGGCAGCGGTTCCCATCATGGCGTGATGTAATTTGCCCATCGACAACGCGCGAACCAGTACATCGACATCACTGGCTGCAACGGTTTTGCCGCTGGATGCGGTATAGGTTTGCGGTTTGGAGACAAACGCAATTTTGGGCGTGTGCTGGCGGGTTTGCGCTTCACTGAGGTCTTGAATCAGCCCCATTTTCAGCGCGCCGTAGGCACGAATGGTTTCAAACATCGCCAGCGCTTGGCTGTCGCTGTTGATGTCATCCTGAAGCTCCGTGCCCTGATAGCCAATCGACGCGGCATCGACAAAAATCGTCGGAATGCCCGCATTGATTAACGTGGCGTTAAATGTGCCTACGCCCGGAACATCAAGATCATCGACCAAATTTCCGGTCGGGAACATAGAGCCTTCACCGTCGGCAGGGTCCATGAAATCCACCTGAATTTCCGCCGCCGGGAAAGTCACACCATCAAGTTCAAACTCGCCCGTTTCCTGCACTAAGCCATCTTTGATCGGTACATGCACCACGATGGTTTTGCTGATGTTGACTTGCCACACGCGCACCTCAACCACACCGTTGTGAGGAATGCGCTCGGGCTCAATGAATCCTGCGTAAATCGCAAACGGACCAATCGCCGCCGACAGATTGCCGCAGTTACCGCTCCAGTCGACAAACGCTTTATCAATCGACACTTGTCCAAACAGATAATCGACGTCATGACCCGCTTGAGCACTTTTCGACACAATCACGGTTTTACTGGTACTTGAAGTGGCGCCGCCCATGCCGTCAATCTGTTTGCCGTACGGATCCGGGCTGCCAATCACGCGCATGAGTAAGCGATCGCGCGCCGCGCCCGCCACCTGCGCCGCAGGCGGCAGATCGCCCAGACGGAAAAACACCCCTTTGCTGGTGCCGCCACGCATGTACGTCGCGGGCACTCGGGTTTGAGAAGGCTCTCTGTTTTGAGAAGATAGCGACTGAGACAGCATCTCAGCGGCGGCCGATGGAGAAGATGTGCTGACATTGCTCATTACATCACTCCTTCTCAGTTGGCCAGAAAGTCTTGCGCAAAACGCTGCAGAACACCGCCCGCGTTATACACATGCACTTCATCGGCGGTATCTAAACGACATGTCACCGCGACATCCAGCTTCTCGCCATTTTGACGAGTGATCACCAGCGCCAAATCGCAGCCCGGCTTGATGTCACCCACCACGTCGTACAGTTCGGTGCCATCGAGTCCCAGCGTAAGGCGATTCACGCCCTCTTTGAATTGCAGTGGCAACACGCCCATGCCGACCAGGTTGGTACGGTGGATGCGCTCAAAACCTTCGGCGACAATCGCTTCCACACCGGCTAAACGCACACCTTTGGCTGCCCAGTCACGCGAGGAGCCTTGGCCGTAGTCGGCGCCCGCCACAATGATCAGCGGCTGTTTGCGCTGCATGTAGATTTCAATCGCTTCCCACATACGCGTCACTTTGCCGTCCGGTTCGATACGCGCAAGCGAGCCTTGCACCACCTCGCCATGCTCTTTGACCATTTCATTGAACAGTTTCGGGTTGGCAAACGTTGCGCGTTGCGCCGTCAAATGATCGCCGCGGTGCGTCGCGTAGGAGTTAAAGTCCTCTTCCGGCACGCCCATTTTAGTCAGGTATTCACCAGCGGCGCTGCTGGCCAGAATCGCATTCGATGGCGACAGGTGGTCGGTGGTGATGTTGTCACCCACCACCGCCAATGGGCGCATGCCTTTAAGCGTGCGTTCACCCGCCAGCGCGCCTTCCCAATACGGCGGACGGCGAATGTAGGTACTCATTGGGCGCCAGTCGTATAGCGGATTGCTGTTTTGCTCGGCGTCATCGATTTTAAACATTTGAATGTAGACTTGATTGAACTGCTCAGGTTTGACGTGCTGATTCACAATCGCATCAATCTCTTCATCGCTTGGCCAGATGTCGTTGAGGTAAATCGGCTTACCGTTGGCATCATGCCCCAGCGCATCGCACTCGATATCAAAGCGAATTGTACCCGCCAGCGCATAAGCGACGACCAGCGGTGGCGAGGCCAGAAACGCCTGTTTGGCGTAGGGGTGAATCCGACCATCAAAGTTACGGTTGCCCGACAATACAGCGGTCGCGTACAGATCGCGATCGATGATCTCTTGTTGGATCTTCGGATCCAGCGCGCCACTCATGCCGTTACAAGTGGTACATGCATACGCCACGATGCCAAAGCCCAACTGTTCCAATTCAGGCAGCAGCTTGGCTTCTTCAAGATACAATTTGGCGACTTTCGAGCCCGGCGCAAATGAGGTTTTCACCCACGGTTTACGCACCAAACCCAGTTCATTGGCTTTTTTCGCCACCAAGCCAGCCGCGACCACGTTGCGCGGGTTACTGGTGTTGGTACATGAGGTAATGGCGGCGATGATCACAGCACCATCGGGCATTTCGCCCGCTTTTTCTTCCCACTTTCCGGCGATGCCGCGCTGCGCCAATTGCGAGGTGGGCAAGCGGCGATGCGGGTTGGAAGGCCCGGCCAAGTTACGTTCTACCTGCGAGAGATCAAACTCCAATACGCGTTCGTATTGCGCCGTCTCCAGCGCATCCGCCCACAAGCCAGTTTGTTTGGCGTACTGTTCAACCAGCGCCACTTGTTCGGCATCGCGGCCAGTCAGTTTCAGGTAGTTGATGGTCTGCTCATCAATGTAGAACATGCCCGCGCTGGCACCATATTCCGGAGTCATGTTGGAAATCGTCGCGCGGTCGCCGATGGTAAGCTCTTTCGCCCCTTCACCGAAAAATTCGAGATAAGACGACACCACGCGTTCGCCGCGCAGAAATTCGGTGATCGCCAAAACGATGTCGGTGGCGGTAATGCCCGGTTTGCGTTTGCCGATCAGTTTCACGCCGACGATATCCGGCAGGCGCATCATGGATGGGCGACCAAGCATGACGGTTTCGGCTTCCAAACCGCCGACGCCAATCGCGATGACGCCAAGAGAATCGACGTGCGGCGTGTGGCTGTCAGTGCCGACACACGTATCAGGAAACGCCACGCCGTTTTTCAGTTGTACCACGGGCGACATTTTTTCCAGGTTGATCTGGTGCATGATGCCGTTCCCGGCAGGGATCACGCTGACGTTCTTAAACGCGGTTTTACACCATTCGATGAAGTGAAAACGGTCTTCGTTGCGGCGATCTTCAATCGCGCGGTTTTTCTCAAACGCATCCGGTTCAAACCCTGCGTGTTCGACCGCAAGCGAGTGGTCAACAATCAGTTGCGTTTCCACCACCGGGTTGACTTTGGCTGGATCGCCGCCCTGCTCTGCGATCGCATCGCGCAGACCAGCCAAATCAACCAACGCGGTTTGGCCAAGAATGTCGTGACACACCACGCGCGCCGGATACCAGGGGAAATCAAGGTCGCGTTTGCGTTCAATCAGTTGTTTCAGGGAGTCTGTCAGTGCTTCGGGTTCGCAGCGGCGAACCAAGTTTTCAGCCAGAACGCGTGAGGTATAAGGCAGCGTCGCGTAGGCACCGGGCGCAATTGCGTTGACCGCTTCTTCGGCATCGAAATAACGGATATTTGTGCCGGGCAGCAGTTTGCGGTATTGGCTGTTCATTTCGTTTTGAGTGGTCATAGTATCCATCCGATTCATTACTATTCCCTTGCCACTTAAAGCAGAAAGCGTATCGCCAGTGCTTTAAGTTGTTTGGGCGTCACAACCGTGGCAGGCAAATTCGCCCTTCGGCGAACCGCATTAAATTGATGACCGCGCCTATTGGGCACGGTCATTTCTTGGCGAGTTAGCCGCGTTTTTCAATCGGCAACCATTGCTGATGATCCGGACCAACATAGTCAGCACTTGGACGAATGATGCGGTTGTTCGCACGCTGCTCGTACACGTGGGCAGCCCAGCCAGTCAAACGGCTCATCACGAAGATGGGCGTGAAGAGTTTGGTTGGAATACCCATGAAGTGATACGCCGAGGCGTGGAAGAAATCGGCGTTACAGAACAAGCCCTTCTCGCGTTTCATTACCGCTTCAACACGCTCAGAAACAGCATAGAGTTGGGTGTCACCGACTTTTTCGGACAATTCTTTCGACCAGCGTTTGATCAGGGCGTTACGCGGATCGCTCTCACGGTAAATCGCGTGACCAAAGCCCATGATTTTCTCTTTGTTTTCCAGCATGCGCAGAATGTTTTGTTCCGCTTCATCCGGCGTTTTCCAGTTCTCGATCATCTCCATCGCCGCTTCGTTCGCGCCGCCATGCAGCGGACCGCGCAGCGTACCGATCGCGCCCGTCACGCACGAGTGAATATCAGACAAGGTGGAGGCACAGACGCGAGCCGTGAACGTGGATGCGTTGAACTCGTGCTCTGCGTACAGAATCAACGAGCAGTGCATCACTTGTTTGAATAGATCGCTTGGCGCTTTGTCGGTCAGCATTTTCAGGAAGTAACCGCCGATACAGTCTTCACTGGTGTCTTCTGTATCGATGCGCACGCCATCATGGCTAAAGCGATACCAGTAACAGATAATGGCCGGAAACAGCGCCAGCATGCGCTCTGTCGCGGCAAGCTGCTGTGAAAAATCGTGTTCAGTTTCCAGATTTCCCAGCATCGAACAACCCGTCCGCATCACGTCCATCGGATGCGCATCAGCCGGAATGCGCTCCAGTACCTCTTTCAATGGCTGAGGCAGCCCGCGCAGGCCAATCAGACGGGTTTTGTATTGGTCCAGTTCGGCTTGCGTTGGCAAATGACCGACTAACAGTAGATGAGCAACTTCTTCAAATTGAGCGTTATTTGCCAGATCTGTGATGTCATAACCGCGGTACGTCAAACCGGTTCCAGTTTTACCAACGGTACATAAAGCAGTGCTTCCAGCGCTTTGACCACGTAGACCTGCTCCGCCTAGCTCTTTCGATGACATGTCGAACTCCTTTTCTTGCTGCGCTTTAGATTCTGGTGAATCGACCTCGTTGGATCAGCGTATGCTCAATGGCGCAGCGGTTTCACGTTATTGGGTTTGGCCCTTAAGGGCTCTGTGTACAATTTCCGACTTTTTCTTGCGCTTCCCCACAAAAAAGGCTTCCTTTTAGGAGGATTTTTCTGAAAACAGCTGATCCAGCTTGTCTTCGTAATCATGATAGTTGAGGTATTCATACAGCTCTTTGCGCGTCTGCATCTGCCCCAGCAGCGCTTCCTGATTCCCCACTTCCAGCAGATGGCGATACACCATCTCGGCCGCTTTGTTCATCGCGCGGAATGCGCTCAGCGGGTAAAGCACCATGTCCACTTTCGCTTTGGCGAGTTCTTCACCGCCGTACAGCGGCGTTTGGCCAAACTCGGTGATATTGGCCAGAATAGGCACATGCTTCCCCGTAGCAGATTGTAGCGCCGTTGAGAACTGCTCATACTGCTTAAGCTCTGTCATCGCTTCCGGGAAGATCATGTCAGCGCCCGCTTCCACACACGCAATGGCACGCTCAATGGCACTGTCCATACCTTCAACCGCCAGCGCATCGGTACGCGCCATGATGACAAACTCTGGATTACTGCGCGCATCGACCGCCGCTTTAACGCGGTCCACCATCTCTTGCTGGCTGACAATCGCTTTGTTGGGTCGGTGACCACAGCGTTTCTGCGCCACTTGGTCTTCCATGTGCACCGCCGCTGCGCCGGCTTTTTCCATCGCTTTGATGGTGCGGGCAATGTTAAACGCGCCGCCAAAACCGGTGTCGATGTCGACCAATAAAGGCAGGTCACACGCATTGGTGATGCGTTCCACGTCCACCAGCACATCGTTGAGTGTGGTGATGCCGAGATCCGGCAAGCCATAAGAGGCGTTAGCGATACCACCTCCAGAGAGATAAATCGCCTGATGACCGAGTTTTTTCGCCATCATGGCGCAATATGGGTTGATCGTGCCGACAATTTGTAACGGATCGTTTTGTTGGACGGCGAGTCTAAACTTCGCCCCGGGGGATAAATTCATCACATTTTCCTCTAATCTTGCAGAATATGTTGTTCAATTAGTTTCCTACTGCCTGAAATATGGCGTCTCATCAGCATTTCTGCCAGTTCTTCATCACGATTACGGATCGCCTGCAAAATATACTTATGTTCATCCAACGCTTCTTTGGGTCGCGATTGGGCTCTGGGTGATTGATAACGGTACATGCGCAGCAGGTGGTAGAGCTCGTCACACAGCAAAGCGATGAGCTTGCGATTACGACTCGCTTTGATGATCCGGTAGTGAAAATCAAAATCACCGTGTTGATGGAAGTACGAAGATCCTTCCACTTCGTCGATATGTTTCGAATGGGTCGAAAGCAGCAGTTCCAAACTCAGCAACTCTTCTTGAGTGATGTAACGTGCGGCCAATCGGGCTGCCATGCCCTCCAATGCTTCGCGCACCGCGTACAGCTCCATCAGTTTTTCTGGAGAGAAGGTAATCACGCGCGCGCCAACATGCGGAGCGCGTTCAATCAAACCCAGCCCCTCCACCCGCATGATGGCTTCACGTAAAGGCCCACGACTCACTTGATAATGTTTTGCCAGCTCCGGCTCCGAGATTTTACTCCCCGGCAGCATGTCGCCGTTGATGATGGCTTCAACCAACAGCTCCGTCAGTGTCTCTGACTTGGTATTTTCTTTCTCGTTTACTGGCACTTTAAGGTGAGCTCTCTCTTCGACATTCATTTCCATCACGCTTCCAGACACGCTTGTGTGTTTACACTCTTTATCTCTTGACGCTAACATAGCGCATAAAAGTGTCGACAATCAAGCAAGTTGTCGACACTTTAGACTAAGGTATATATCCCAATGGTTATATTCAAAACAACCATCAATTGAAGAAACCAGCCAGAATCAGTTCAGAATTTGATATTATCTTGTTGTTTTTATTCTACAAAAACATTTAAAGGCGGCATTAGCACTGAAAAGAAAAGTATCGATAGCGACAAACTCTGCGCAAACAAAACATGGATAAGTGTCGACAGTTTTGGTCATTGGGCAAAAACGCGCGAGATGGCGTGAACTTTATGCACAAAATTCACTTTATGGCCGTTATTTTTTTTAACTTCCTATTAGAGACATTTTGTTAACAGGTTTTTAACCTTTCTCTATTCCTGCGACATACATGCTGTGGTAGCGGGGAAAAACCATAACGATAAGCAGCTTCTTCTTAGCGAGGAAGCGCCGACATAAGGAACGTGAAACATGTTTAAGGCACTTAAACCGACTCTGGCAGCCTCGATCATCGCCGCTACTTTTTCTCTGAACACTTTTGCCGCTGATATAGAGAAGATCCACTTTCTGATCCCAGGTGGCGCAGGCGGCGGCTGGGATATGACTGCACGCGGTACAGGTGATGTACTGATGAAAGCGGAGATTGTCGACAACGTCTCCTACCAAAACCTTTCCGGTGGCGGTGGTGGCAAAGCGATTGCGCATCTGATTGAAACGGCCAAACGCCAAGAAGATACGCTGATGGTCAACTCGACGCCGATCGTAGTTCGCTCGCTCAGCGGCGTGTTTCCGCAATCGTTTCGAGATTTGACTCCTGTCGCTGCCACAGTGGCGGATTACGGCGCCATCGTGGCGTCGGCAGATTCTAAGTACAACACTTGGGAAGATGTGGTGAAAGATTTCGCGGCCAACCCTCTCAAAGTGAAAGTGGCTGGCGGCTCCGCACGCGGCTCCATGGACCACCTTGTTGCCGCCGCTGCGTTTAAAGGTCAAGGTTTTGAAGCAAAAGATGTACGCTACATCGCTTATGATGCTGGTGGTAAAGCGATGGCGGCGCTACTTTCTGGAGAAACTCAGTTGCTCTCAACCGGTCTTGGCGAAGTGCTGGAAATGTCTAAGGCTGGCCAAGTCAAGGTGCTAGCGGTGACAGCACCCAAACGCCTTGAAGCCGCCCCGAACATTCCCACACTGACCGAATACAACAACCCAACCGTCTTTGCCAACTGGCGCGGTTTTTTTGCCGCACCGGGCGTGAGCCAAGAGAAGATCGACGAGTGGAATGCCGCGCTCAGCAAGATGTACACCACCGAAGATTGGAAGGTGGTGCGCGATCGCAATGGTTGGATTGACAACTACAAAGCAGACAAAGAGTTCTATGCCTTCCTTGAAGAGCAAGAAAAACAGATGGGCGACCTGATGCGCGAACTCGGCTTTTTGAAATAATCCAGACGGGCAGGTTTCCCCTGCCCTTATCACCCTTTTGCCGTTTATGAAGTGCTGCCTCGGCAGTGTTTGATTACTCCTTTGTTTATGAATCCTCGCAGGTCGTATGGTCTGTTTTGTCAGTGAATCCTTCTCATTGACGCTTCATTTACGGCGCTTTTCTCTCTTGAATCATGGAGTTGGCTATGTCGGACTTACCAACCACTTCACTCAAAAGCAATAAACTGTTCTCGACCGAGTTGTTACTCAGCCGTGACCGCGTTGGCGCGCTGATTTTCTTGCTTCTCTGTCTTGGCTACGGCTATCAAACTTATCAGATCCCGCTTTATCCGGGCGATGAACTCGAACCCTTCACTGCCCGTACCTTGCCGTTTGCGCTCACCATCATCGGCAGTTTGCTATCGCTGTTGCTGCTGATCTCCGGTCAACCTGACAGTAAAAGTGGCGCTGTGGTGAATTTTAACTGGAAACTGCTGATCGCTTTTATCGTCCTCATGGCGTTATACGGACTTGGCCTCACTTATCTTGGCTTTGTGCTCGCTACCGGTTTTTTCCTGATGGCTGGTTTTTACTTGCTTGGCGAACGTCGCAAAAAGGTCTTATTTGGCGCGTCTTTTCCCTTTGTGATCGCGTTTTATCTGCTGCTCACCAAAGGCTTGGATGTTTACCTTGAACCCGGCGTGATCTTCACCCTGTGGTAATCGGCTTTATAGGATAAATGTTATGTTAGATGGAATTTTGCAAGGCCTTTCAACGGCGGTAATGCCGATGAACCTTTTGATGGTGATTGTTGGCTGTTTTGTTGGCACCTTCATCGGTATGTTGCCGGGGCTTGGCCCGATTTCGGCGATTGCGCTGATGATCCCAATCACCTACGGGCTCGAACCCGCTTCAGGCATGATCTTGATGGCCGGGGTCTATTATGGCGCTATTTTTGGTGGCTCCACTTCGTCGATTTTGATCAACGCTCCCGGCTGTTCTTCCACGGTTGTAACGGCCTTCGATGGCTACCCAATGGCGCAAAAAGGCCAAGCAGGTAAAGCGCTAGCACTGGCTGCATATGCTTCGTTTACCGGCGGAACGCTCTCCGCCATCATGCTATTGATCGCCGCGCCAGCGCTAGCGACCGTCTCGCTCAGTTTTCAATCTTCAGACTATTTTGCGCTGATGTTGGTTGGCCTCTCTGCAGTGGCGGCGTTTGCGGGCAAAGGTCAAGTGCTGAAAGCTTGGATGATGACTATTCTCGGGCTAATGCTATCAACCGTGGGCATCGATAAAGGCGTCGGTGTTGAGCGTTTTACCTTTGGCCTCACCGACTTGATGGATGGCTTTAGCTTCCTTCTGCTTGCCATGGCGACGTTCGCTCTCGGCGAAACCTTAATGGGCATTTTAAAGCCAGAACAAGACACTCGCGGCGAAGAACAAAACAAACTCAGCAACATCGGCTCAATGAAAATCAGTAAGGAAGAGTTCAAAGAAGCCGCCCCTGTTTCCATTCGCTCATCGCTGCTCGGTTTCTTTACGGGTGTATTGCCGGGCGCAGGTGCCACCATCGCGGCTTTCCTGAGCTACGGTATGGAGCGCAATCTCGCGCCAAAAGAGAAGAAAGAGGAGTTCGGCAAAGGCAGCCTGCGCGGCTTAGTCGCGCCAGAATCGGCCAATAATGCCGCTTCCAGTGGTTCCTTTGTTCCCCTTTTGACACTGGGTATTCCAGGCTCAGGCACTACCGCCATCATGCTCGGTGCACTCATCGCATACGGCATTCAACCCGGGCCGCGTCTGTTTGTTGACCATCCCGATGTATTTTGGTCGGTGATCATTTCGATGTACGTTGGCAATATCGTTTTGTTGGTACTAAACCTGCCTTTGATCCCTTACATTTCACGTTTGCTTGCGGTGCCTAAAACCGTACTACTCCCCATGATCCTGTTTTTCTCGATCACGGGTGTGTATTTGGTGTCGTTCAACACAATGGATGTGTTCGTCATGCTGCTGGTGGCCATGGGCGCCATTGCGCTGCGTTTAGCCAATTTTCCGCTGGCGCCACTGCTACTTGGCTTTATCCTTGGTGGTCTGATGGAAGAGAACCTGCGCCGTGCATTAATGATCTCCGACGGTCAGCTCAACTTCTTATGGGAACGGCCAATCACGCTGGTGTTTACTTTGCTTGCTGTGGTGATGCTCACCAGCCCACTGTGGGTGACTGTGTATCAAAAGCTCAAACCAAGCGGCAACAAAACGGCGCAAACCGCCAAATAATCTATAGACCGCCTCGTTTGAGGCGGTTTTTTATTGATGCCAACTCAGTCACTGTTTGCCTTTTGTCCACTATCACTGCTCGTTGTCTTTCGCTAAGGTGAAGAAAAAAGGACAGCTAACACATGGATATTCTTCTACTTTTCTTCGCTGGCGTGTTTGGTGGTGTACTCAACTCCATTGCGGGCGGCGGCAGTTTCATCACGTTCCCAGCACTCATGGCAGTTGGCGTGCCGCCTGTTATCGCCAATGCCACCAATACATTTGCCTCTTGTGCTGGTTACCTCAGTGGCGCTTGGGGTTTTCGCCATGAACTGAGTCGTCATCGCGATGTGTTGCCAAGAACCATCATAGTCAGCCTAATGGGCGGCGTGCTTGGCGCCGTTCTGCTGCTGACCACCGAAGAAAATGACTTTCTGACTGCGATTCCTTGGCTGCTGCTCTTCGCCACCTTGCTGTTTATCTTTGGGCCAAGTATCAATCGCCGCCTTGCTCAAGGCTCACACGAGGAAAAGTCGAGTTTCACTCAACAGATTTTACCTGCTGCTTTTTTACTTCTGGTCTCGGCTTACGGAGGCTTTTTTAATGCCGGGCTAGGCATCGTCGTACTTGGCTATCTGAGCCTTTGCGGTTATCACGATATTCATTTGATGAACGGCCTCAAGCTGCTTATTTCTAGCTGCGTTTCTCTCGTCGCAGTTGCCATCTTTGTCTGGCATGGATCGATTGATTGGCTGAATGGCATGGCGGTGCTGGTGGGCAGCTTGGCTGGCGGTTATGTTTCAGCGATGGCATCTAAGTACATTGCCCGCATCTGGATTCAACGTTTTGTGGCGCTCTCCTCTCTGCTGATCACGGGCTACTTTTTTATCGAGGTTTATGCCTGAACAGCGGAGTAAAACGATACAGAATGCGTTCTCTGACCGATCAAAATTGCTGACATTGTAGGCAAATGACAAATTTTGCTTTCGCCTCAGTCGATATTCTGTTTGCAACCGAATGAAACTTGTTTGCAACAAAATAGAGGCTGTCTTACTATTGAGCCAAACTATAAATCAGGTTTTCTCTTTTGTTGTGCCGCTGGAATGCGACACCTATTTCATTAGTCACTTTTAAGGATCTAAAGTGTTATGAATCACCTTTCCTTTAAAAATAAGATCATTGCACTGATCATCGCAATCATCACATTAACCATCGTCACCTCCTATTTCAGCGTTAATTATTTCATCAGCCGCTATATAGAAGAATCTGACAGTAAAAACATTACCCATAACGTCGATCTTATCCAACGTAAAATTGAGGCTGAGCTAAACGGTAAACTGTCACTGGCAAACAGTTTAAATTTCAGCATGATGGACATCAGCGAAACCAAAGAGAGTTCGGGTTTTGACAAGATAGTCAAAATCGTCAACGGCTATGCATTTGACGATACAGGCAATATGAGCGACGAGGATGCTCAGCAGTATATCGACTTGGCAGAAAATCATCCTAGCGAAACCGTCATCAGCCCAGTTAGCATGAATAGCGGCGTACCGATGATTACCTTTTCTATCAAGCGCATTGATGATTCGGTTGATTTTTTTGTCTTTAACTTAAGCCAATTTAGTAAAGTCATTACCGACTACGCCAACGAAGGCAGTTACGCCGAACTGATCGCTAATGGCAGCGTCATTTTCAGCAATAAGCACGGCAACAACCTCACGCCGATTGTGCGTAGCGTCTCGTTCGCCGGACAACAATGGGATCTGGTCGGCTACATCGATCTCGATAGCATCCAAGCCAATACTGACCAACTCAACTGGATGATCACCCTCGCCCTGTTAGTGTGTGCGGCAGGTATTATTCTGTTTAGCGTGCCACTGCTGCATGTGTCATTCAAACCGCTTGCGCGCTTGCAAGTGGTGGTGGCTGGTCTTTCGCAAGGCAATGGCGATCTGACCCAACGCCTTGATATTGAAAGCCAAGATGAGATCGGACGTATCTCTCACTCCATCAACTTGTTTATTGAACATCTGCAACAGATGTTTATCGAAGTGGCCGACTCTTCTAAAGGCATTGACCATGCGGTAGCTAATTTAGGCGTGCAGTCAAGCTCTAACCTCTCGACACTCAATCAGCACACTCAAGAAACCGAGCAAGCCATCACTGCGATTGAGGAGATGAGCGCGACCGCCAGCGCCATTGCCCAAAGCGCTGACGAGGCGGCGAAACTGACCGACAGAACCAATCGCTACGCTGAAGAGTCGAAACAGAGTGTTACGGGCGCAGTGCACAGCGTCAACGATTTGGTCACGCAAGTGGTTTCGATGTCAGACACCATCACGCGTATGAGTGACGATACCAAGCAGATCAATTCGGTATTGCAAGTGATTGGCGATATCGCAGAGCAAACCAACTTGCTTGCTCTCAACGCCGCAATTGAAGCGGCGCGCGCTGGGGAACAAGGTCGTGGTTTTGCCGTGGTCGCAGACGAAGTTCGCGCCTTAGCAGCGAGAACCCAGCAAAGTACCGCGCAGATTAATGAGATGCTGGCCAAGCTAAAATCCACCACCGAAAACGTGGTAAATGAAATGGGTTCAACGCGCACACGCTGTGAAGAGACCGCCGAACGTACTAATCATGTGATGGATACCCTCAATGTGGTGACTGATTCAGTCGCACAAATCAATAATCTCAATACTCTGGTGGCCACGTCAGCAATGGAGCAGCGCCAAGTGACCGATGAGGTGAGCAAGAACATGGCCGCCATTCAAGAAATCATTCGTCAGTTGAACAGTAATGCCGCCCAGACTAACTCGGTCAGTGATGAACTCGATGACACCTCTCAGGCACTTTCTGCGGTCCTCAATCGCTTTAAAGTACGTTGATCCTTTACTACTTTTGCAGCTAAAAATGTAGCGCCACTCCCATGGCGCTTTTTTATTGCCATCTTTTATGTGTCAGAGTGCACATATTCTTGTGACCACGACGGAAATAACCCTGTTAAAGATGATGGAATTCTAACTTCAATGCTTTTTGTGTTAACGATATGTAGCATTATTGATACATTAGTCGTCTCAATTTGAGGAGCGGGATCAAATCTCGCAAACCACGCTAAGAAGGGGCAAAAGGATGTTGGACTACCTCAGGCTTAACCAGATTGCATCGCAAAACAAAGAGATCGTCACTCTCTTAGACGAGTTGTTCCAACAACTGTGTGAAGCATTTCCACCGTTGTCTCGCTTTTCGGTCGTGCTGCTAGGGGATAAACAGGCATCCAATTACTATGTGCGAGATAGGCTGATTGGTACGGATGTCTCAACTGAGCTGGATTTTGCGGAGCATGCGTTAACGACAGATTCTTCGCTCACCCATCTTGCCTTCAGCAGTGCTGTTCGCATTGTCAATGACTTGCAGCAGATGACACCAACCGACCGAGTGACGAGGCTGATAGCACTTGGCCATAAAAGCAGCTATACCGTCCCGTTGAGTTATCGTAACAAGACGCTTGGATTTCTGTTTTATAACGCTGAGGTGACCCACTACTTCACCAATCAAGACGTGCAAAAAGATTTGGCTTTTCTTTCCAACCTCATTAGTCAGCTTTTCATCCATCTACATGAAAATCAAAAACACTTTCAGGCGGCGTTGAGCGTGGCGCTCAATATGGGGCACGCTCGCGATCCCGAGACAAAGGAACACCTCATCCGCATGGGCAAATACAGTGAACTGCTGGCAAGGTTGCTTTCTCGGCAGCGCCCCGAAATCAGCCATCAATTCATCCACCGTATACGGCTTTACGCCCCCTTTCACGATATCGGCAAATACAAAATTCCTGATCATGTGCTGTTTAGTGACAAGCGTTTTACCGACGAAGAGCGCTGCATTATGAACATGCATACGATTTACGGAGAAGAGATCATTGAACAAGTGGTGCATCTCTCAGATGCCGAACTGGTGTCACAAGATGAAATTGCATTTATCAAACACATTGTGCGTCATCATCATGAACATTTTGATGGTGCCGGGCTGCCAGACAAACTTTGTGCGGATGCCATCCCTCTTGAAGCTCGCATCGTTACATTATCGGATGTTTTTGATGCGCTGCTTAGCCGCAGAGCTTACAAACCAGAATGGTCGGTTGATGCGGTGGTGGATTTTATTCGCGCCCATACAGGCCAAATGTTCGACCCACAGTGTGTAGCCGTTCTACTTGGCAATTTGGAGCAGTTTTTGGCGATTCGCGAGAAATATTTAGATAAAGAGGAACAGCCGGGAAAGTGCGTCGCCTAGCGTCGTCTACGGAGGCAACCAATCGAGGATGAAATTTCTGCAGAAAATCAGGAAAAGAGTTGAGGCTAGAAATTTTATTGAGCACAAATGAAAAGTGGTGCGACGAATCGCACCACTTGTCTTAAAAACTGGTTACTGATTACAGTACAGTTACTTCAGAAGCTTGAGGACCTTTTTGGCCTTGCTCAACGTTGAAGCTAACTTTTTGGCCTTCAGCCAGAGTTTTGAAACCGTCAGAAACGATTGAACGGAAGTGAACGAAAACGTCCTTGCCGCCGTTGTCTTGAGAGATGAAACCAAAGCCTTTAGTTTCGTTGAACCATTTTACTGTACCTGTCATTTTTCCAGACATAGTGACCTCTTTAAAAAATTAATCAATTATTGAAAGTGGCTATACAAAGCTATGAATGATTTATCAAGAGAAAGTTTACGCAGGTCTAACGAAAGGTTTCGAGAAATAACTGAGAAGGAACTTTGACTAAATCTAACATTACCACTCTTTTGTAAGAGCCGAGAGATACTATACGCCTACTGAAAAAAAATGCTAGCAATTTCGCTAGCCAAAGTTACCGATCGGTTAAAAAACACTCCTAACGCATTGAAAATGGGCAGAAATTAGAGTTTCCAGCCCAATTTTAACCAGCAAATTAAGCGAACCATTTCAGTTTTTCGTGCAAAGTTGTAACGCGACCCACTACGATCAGCGCAGGACTTACTGCCTGCCGAGCGAGACTTGGTAAATCTTGTAAGGTTCCACGCAGCACTTTTTGCTCTCGGCGCGTACCATTCTCAATAATTGCACACGCCATATTGGCATCCAATCCATTTTCCAGTAGCTTCTGCGCGATGTACCCAGACTGCTTGAGCCCCATATAAAACACCAAAGTGGTATTGGCTTGCGCCAGTGACGCCCATTTGATCTCTTTGCCATCTTTTTGAATGTGGCCCGTAATAAACTGCACACTCTGCGCGTGATCGCGATGGGTCAGCGGAATCCCCGCATAGGCGGTTGCTCCGGCGGCAGCGGTAATGCCGGGAACCACCTCAAAGCGAATACCGTGTTCAGCCAATACCTCAAGCTCTTCCCCGCCACGTCCAAAAATAAACGAGTCCCCGCCTTTGAGGCGCACGACACGTTTACCCTCTAATGCCTTATCGAGCAAAATTTGGTTGATTTGGTCTTGCGGCACGCAGTGATAATCGAGCTTTTTGCCGACGTAAATTCTCTCGGCATTTTCACTAGCGAGAGCAAGAATTTCAGCGGAAACCAAACGGTCGTAAACCACCACGTCCGCTTGTTGAATAACGCGATACCCTTTTACGGTCAAAAGATCGGGATCGCCGGGCCCTGCACCGACCAGAGAAACAAAACCTTGAGTTTGAACGGAAGCGAGCGTGATTGACTTCATTGTTGAGCCTATAGAAATTTTGATGATAAAAAGTGGCACTCACAACGGCTTATTTGGTAAATGGCCACTTGTTATCAGAAAATCTTTAGCGTAAGCGAGTATCTGGCTGATTAGCGTACTCGCTCACCTTCGATTATTGACTTGCCACGAAACCACACCGTTTCAGGGCATGACTTAGGTTATTTGCCATTCAACACAGGTTGAATGCTTACGGCAGTTTGCTCGCCAGCGCTGGCGAGGTTTTCGCGTGCGTTAAATAAAGAGGAATGCAAGTGAAGAGTAAACCTCCGACGATGTTCCCTAAAATGGTTGGGATCAAGTTGAAGTTCAACCAAATCGCGATGCCGAAGTCCGCTCCCAGCATCATACCGAGTGGGAATAAGAACATGTTGACCACGGCGTGTTCAAACACCAGCGCGAAGAAGATAAAAATAGGTAGCCACATTGCGGCGATCTTTCCTGCCACGGTTCTGGCCGTCATGTTACCGACAACACCTAGACAAACCATCAAGTTACACAAAATGCCGCGCACAAAACAGGTGATCCAACCATCTGCACCTAGGTTTTCAAAGCCTACCGTGCGAGCCGTCGCCGCTTTGATAAACGTTTGACCAACCGCATTTGGCTCTACGCTAAAGTTCATGGTTAAAGAGAGTGCGATAAGCGCAGCAACAAGCAGTGAACCAATTAAGTTGCCAAGACCAACTAGTCCCCAACAACGAAAGACGCGTGACCAAGTAATGCCCGGGCGATTATCAAACTTGGCTAACGGCGCCAAACCAAACACGCCAGTCACCAAGTCGTATCCCATCAGGCTTAAAATGCAAAAACCCACCGGGAACACAAGCGCACCGACAATGCCTAATCCGGTTTGCGTAATCGCGGTAATCGCCACCACCACAGCGAGCGATAATATGATGCCCGCCATCGTGCCGCGCAAAATTAAGTCGCGCGTTGAGGTTTTTATTTTCGCTTCACCAACATCAATCATGGTTTGCACGAATTCAGCAGGTTTTAAATCAGACATAGAGCGTCCCTTTATCAAAGTTAAAATTGAAGATGGAATAGAGAAAGGCTCCCTGCTCTTTTTCGTCTTTTCCCTACAAAAATCCGTTGAGGAAACAAGAAGCCTTTGTGCTATTGAATCTCAAGCCAATGATTAAGCAGAGATTTCGACAATGCCGTTGTTGACGCGAGCTTGGTACGATTTCACGTTAAAACGTTCATCTTCCATACAAGCACCGGTCGCCAGATTAAAGCGCTGCTTTTTCAGTGGACTTGCCACCCAAAGACCACCTTTGTGCTCAGCGATCAAACCGCGAGACAGTACGTTTGAGCGCGCGAACGGGTCTGTGTTGCTGATGGCAAATACCTGCTCGTCTTCACCAGGACGAAATACCGCGACTTGCTGTCCGTTAACCAGTGCACACACTCCCGTACCCGGAATAATGTCGTTAATGTCACATACTTGTTCGAATGCCATGATGGACTCTCCTCTTATTCCGTAACCGCGACATGCAAGATGTCACCTTGAAGTTCTGGGTGTTTCTCAGCAAACGTGGCCGGGCGATGTTGCTGACGCACTGGTACAAACACGACGTTTTCGTCGCGCTTGTCTGAGTTAATAAAGTGAGCGAAGCGTTTTAGCTGAGTTTCGTCGTTGATGGTTTCATTCCATTCGCAGCGGTACGCTTCAACCAATGTGGCAATGTCCGCTTCCAGCTGTACATTGATGCCCAATTTATCTTCGACGATCACTTGGCGAAGGTAATCCACACCGCCCTCCATGTTTTCTAGCCACACCGATGTGCGTTGCAGTGGCGCAGAAGTACGGATGTAGAACATCATGAAGCGGTCGATGTACTTGATCATTGTTGCTTGGTCTATATCGCTAGCCAGCAAGTCTGCATGACGCGGCTTCATACCGCCATTACCACACACGTATAGATTCCAACCTGCATCGGTAGCGATAATGCCAAGATCTTTGCCTTGTGCTTCTGCACATTCACGCGTACAGCCCGACACACCAAACTTCATTTTGTGCGGTGTGCGGATGCCTTTGTAGCGGTTCTCGATCAACACACCAAGACCCACCGAGTCTTGAACGCCGTAACGACACCAGGTTGAACCCACACAGGTTTTCGCCATACGCAGTGCTTTGGCATACGCTTGACCGGTTTCATAACCCGCTGCAATCAGCTTTTTCCAGATGGCTGGAAGGTCATCTTTTTGCGCGCCGAACAGACCAATACGCTGAGCGCCCGTCACTTTGGTGTACAGATTGTATTCAGCCGCTACCTCGGCCAACACTTTCAGCGCTTGCGGCGTCACTTCACCACCCGCCATACGTGGGATCACGGAATAAGTGCCGTCTTTTTGCATGTTGCCAAGGAAGTTGTCGTTGGTATCGTGCAGCTTAACCAGTTGAGGTGTCAGGATGTGCTCCCCCCAGCACGACGCCAAAATCGAGCCCACCACAGGTTTACACACTTCACAGCCATAACCTTTGCCATGTTTGGCTAGCAGATCATCGAAGGTTTTGATCTCTTCGATGCGAATCAGGTGAAATAGCTCTTGGCGAGAGTAAGCAAAGTGTTCACAAATATCGCTTTTCACTTCCACGCCCGCTTTTGCTAGTTCCGCGTTTAGTACCGAAGTGACCAGTGGAATACAGCCGCCACAGCCAGTGCCTGCACCGGTGACGGCTTTGATATCACCAATGGTGTGATGGCCATCGGCAACCGCTTGTGCGATCTTGCCTTTGGTCACATCGAAACAAGAACAGATCACCGCAGAAGCTGGCAGTGAATCCGCGCCGAGTTTTGGCTTCTCTGCGCCCGCATGCGCCGGCAGGATCAAGCTATCTGGGTGCTGTGGTAGCTCGATTTCGTTGAGCATAAATTGCAGTAGGTCACCGTAATCCGACGTGTCACCCACCATCACTGCGCCGAGCAATTTCTTGTTGTCTTCAGAAACGATCAAACGCTTGTAAACTTCAAGCTCTTCGTTTTGATAAACGTAACTCTTACAGCCCGGAGTGCGACCATTCGCATCGCCAATTGAGCCCACTTTTACGCCAAGCAACTTAAGTTTTGCAGACATGTCTGCGCCTTCGAATTTACTTTCTGTATTGCCCAGCAAGTGATCCACTGCCACGGTTGCCATTTTGTAGCCCGGCGCAACCAGACCATAGAACCTCTTATTCCACGACGCGCACTCGCCAATTGCGTAGATGTTGCTGTCTGTGGTTTGACAGTGATCGTTAATTTCAATACCGCCACGAGGTGCAATCCCTAAACCCATTTGGCGAGCCAGTTTGTCTTGTGGGCGAATACCGGCCGAGAAAACGATGAAGTCAGTCTCAAGCTCAGTGCCATCGGCAAAGCGCATCACATTGCGTGCTTGTTTGCCTTCTGCTGCGATTTCCAAAGTGTTTTTGCTGGTGTGAACTTTCACGCCCATGCGTTCGATTTTTTGCCGAAGTTGGTCGCCGCCAGCTTGGTCGAGCTGCTCAACCATCAGTTTCGGCGCAAACTCGACAACGTGCGTTTCCATGCCCAAAGCTTTTAGTGCGCCAGCGGCTTCCAAACCGAGCAGACCGCCGCCAATAACGACACCACTTTTACTTTTCTTCGCCCATGCCTCGATGGCTTTGAGATCTTCAATGGTGCGGTAAACAAAACAATCTTTGCTTTCATTGCCTTTAATCGGTGGGACAAATGGGTAGGAACCTGTTGCAAGGATGAGCTTATCGTAGTGAATTTCACGCCCCGAGCTTGAATACACCGTCTGTTTTTCACGATTGATATTGATTGCGCGCTCACCAATCAGCACCTTGATGCCATGTTTTTGATAAAAGCCGCTTTTCACCAGTGAGAGTTCATCGGCGGTGTGATGCGAGAAATAAGAAGAGAGATGGACGCGATCGTACGCGACGCGGGGTTCTTCACAAAATACGGTGATGTCAAAGTGGGAAACATCCGTTTTATCAACCAGATCTTCGATATAACGGTGTCCGACCATCCCGTTACCGACAATCACTAGCTTCAACTTGCTCATAGTACTTCCTAAGGGTTAGGTTCTTATCTGAGCGCATTGTTAATTATGAAAGAAAATGAAAAGATGATGTAAATCAATTACGAAATTAAACTACCCTAAAGGGGTAGATGCTTTTTAAGGCTCGATTAGCTTGCCCGATTCACGGCAGAATCACCCTTTCGATAGTGAAAATAACAGTAACGAATCACTGTAGATGTAACAAAGTAACGAAAAAGAGAAACAAGATAGAAAACTGATGAGAAATGACCGTGCGGCAATACCACTAGGCAAAATCAAACACTGGAAAGCAACAAAGCCTGCTCATTGAGCAGGCTTTGTGTTTGTTCATATTGAACGAATTTGGTGCGTCCAAGTGGACTCGAACCACCGACCCCCGCCATGTCAAGGCGATACTCTAACCAACTGAGCTATGGACGCTTTACGCACAATTCTCAAGCTAACCATTCAGTGAATGGTGCGTCCGAGTGGACTCGAACCACCGACCCCCGCCATGTCAAGGCGATACTCTAACCAACTGAGCTACGGACGCATTCCCTGAGAACGAGGAGGATATTAACCACTGCAGCGGATAGGTGCAAGCATATTTTTTCGCTTTCCGAATCGTTTGCTCTATTAATAATCTTTTTGCTCTGTTTTTGGTCTTGTTCAGTATCAATCGATTGATCTAACTCACATTAATCATCGGCGTTGGGCAATCGGATCACCACTCTTTGCTCAAGGTTAAGTTTTTTTAAATCTTTTAACCAATAGGTATCGATCAAACGTTGCAGCAGACCACTTTTATCTGCCCTTTCCAATGCTTCTTGCAGCAAGGTTTGATGCCGTTCGGCACTTTCACTGAGATAAAAGCGAAAATCTCGGTCGTACACAATCAATAGGTGTTGCTCAATATCCAGATTGGGGACTAAGCGTGCTTCCGTGATGATTTCGTTGATGCCTCGCGGGAAGTAGTTAACGGGCCCAACTCGACTCAGTTTGTCATATAAAGCGCGCCATTCGCCATCTTGCGGGTAGTAGGCAAGGTGATTCGCCTGCCACACATCAGTATCAAACCAACTGGAACCCAGCCCAGCCACCAAGCCGCTGCGCTGCAAATCTTCGAGCGAGTTAATTTGGTTATATTGTGCTTGTGCCCCTTTGGGGATGAACAGAACGCGTTGGCCGATCAACCCTTTGGTGACGGGGGCGTTGATAAAGGGATACTGCGCATCTCTTTCCCTGCTCTGCACCAGCCACATTAACGACAATTGATTGTTTTCAACCATCTTGATCAAACGCTTTTGTGGAATATGCTCAAAAGGAGTGTTGATAACGAGTTGCACGCCGATGTCCGCTAACGACTGTTTTAGCAACTCATGATAGAACAGATGAGTGCCGTCCATTTGTGTCGGTAGGGTTAAGGTAATCGATTTTGGGTTAGCGTTTACGAAGGACAAGGGGAGCCATAGCGAGAGTAAAAATGCAAGCCATTTCATAGCAAATCCCCAAACAAGTTCAACTACTTACACTATAGAACGGTTTGAGGATTTTGAGTAATACGGGTCATAAAAGTGTTCCATCACCGTGAGGTAAAACCGTGGAGCCCGTTATTCGTCGTCATCGGCATCAAACACTACGTTGTAGTTTTCCGTGTACGTACAGTTGGGTTGTCGGCTGCAGGTGAAAAAGCGTCGCCCTTTAAATTCACCTTGTGAGGCGACTTTGATCACCATCGGGCTGCCACATTTTTTGCAAAAGCGGACCTCTTTGTCCGGCTCAATCAAATCGATGTGCGCCGCGAGCAAGCGTCTTAATCGCCCCACCTGATAACTGTGTTTCACCGATGTACCAATCAGTGGAATGTTGGCGCTTTTGCACACTTGCATCAGCAGTTTCTCTCGTTCCACTTTACTTTTATTGAGCTCTTTGCCGTTATCGAGTTCAATCACTACTCTCGGCTCAAAGGTTCTTGGATCACAGATGAGATAGTCAAAATGGCTACGCGAGATCTTGTTGCTGGCGATGAAAAGCTGCTTTTTACTGACGATATCACGCGGCGCAATCACACTGCTCATGTTCACTTTGCTAAACACCACCCCATGCTCACCAACCGCGGTTTTCAGCGCATTAAAGAAGGCTACTTCCTGCGACCTGAGCATCGGCCCCTTGACACGATAAGCGTAATCTTTGCTGTTATCTTGTTTGACCACGTATTTCTGGATGATGAAAAAGAACAGGATCAGTAACGCGACGATGATAAAGATATTGGTCATGCTGCAATGTCACTCAAAACATACACTTGGGTTGCGAATACACTATGTGGAAAGCCTACTGAACTCAAGAAAAAAGCCGTTGTGCTCGTATTGTATCGTTACGACTTTGGTCGATCTCACAGTTCAAATTGATCAAGATCATTTTTGTATCTGATTAATCGGCGTAGATTTAACATTGTTAGCAATTGGTTAACAATGTTGCAATTTTCATCGGAGGTCATATGGAATTGAAACAAGATCCTCGCTGCTACACGGATGTCTGCTTAGAAGGTAAGTGGTATCACTACGACCACTGTGGGACAACCGCTTACATGCTCAAAGGCGGAAGCCCGGAAGAGATAGAGTTGGCCAAAGAGCCTGCCACCGAAAGTGAGCTGATCGAACTGCTCTTAAACCGCTAAACGCCCAAGTTATAAACACCACACGAGTAAAAAGAAAACGCCCTTGGATGACGCTATGTATCAAGGGCGTTTTTGTCGTTGCTTGTGTCATCGCACCGCGTCAGGTTGGTTTTCCGGTTTAGCGGCGATAAACGCGGGCAGCTCATTGCAAGCCGCTACCACCGCATTGATCAGCGGATAGCTCGCCATCGAAACGCCAAAACGCTGCGCGTTATACACTTGCGGAACAAGGCAGATATCAACAATGCTTGGGCTAGGGCTGATGCTGTATAAACATTCGCCATAGTGCTCGCGATGCCTGCGCAATTTCTCTTCCACCGCTTGAAAACCTTGCTCAATCCAATGATGTATCCACTCAAGTTTGTGCTTTTCGTCAAGCTCAAGTGTCCCTTCAAGGTACTGCAATACACGCAAGTTATTCAGCGGATGGATCTCTATGACGATATCTTGCGCCAGTGCCAGCGCTTGATAACGCAGCGCACCGATAGAGGGAATCACTTGCACCGCCGAGTAATTATCATCCAGATATTGGATAATGGCCAAAGACTGGTTAAGTACCATCTCCCCATCGACTAAAACGGGCACCAGTTCCGCGGGATTGAGTGCATGATACTCTACGCTGTGCTGCTCTCCGCCCTGCTTAACCAAGTGAATAGGTACGCTTTGGTAGTTCAACTGTTTGAGGTTAAGGCAAATGCGCACGCGATAAGCGGCGGACGAGCGCCAGTAACCATACAATTTGAGATTGTCACTCATCGCTTATCCCCAGTTACTTTTGATAACGGCTCACTTGCTGCTCAATCGCCCCGAAAATACTTTGCCCTTCATCATCCAGCATCTCTAAGCGAATCGAATCACCAAACTTCATAAAAGATGTTGCAGGTTTGCCATCACGGATCGTTTCAATCATGCGGATTTCCGCGATACACGAGTAACCGACACCGCCCTCTTCAATCGACGTTCCGTGTTCTGTGCCCTGTTTATTCGACACCGTGCCAGATCCTATGATGGCCCCAGCGGATAAGGGTCGCGTTTTCGCCGCATGAACAATCAAATCGGCAAAATCAAAAGTCATGTCGACGCCCGCGTTGGGTTTACCAAACGGTTTGCCGTTGTAGGTAGAAAGCAGTGGCAGATGCAGCTTGTTCTCACTCCACGCAGAGCCCAGTTCGTCGAGCGTTACCGCCACGGGAGAAAACGCAGACGAGGGTTTTGATTGGAAAAAACCAAACCCTTTCGCCAGCTCAGCCGGGATCAGACCACGCAGTGAGACATCGTTAACCAACATCACCAAGCGAATCGACTCCTGCGCCTGTGCGATACTCGCCCCCATCGGCACATCGCCAGTGACCACCGCGACCTCACCTTCAAAATCGATGCCCCACTCTTCACTGGCAAATTCGATATTGTCGCGCGGGGCGATAAAAGCGTCAGAGCCGCCTTGATACATGAGCGGATCGGTCCAAAAACTCTCCGGCATCTCTGCACCGCGCGCTTTACGCACCAGCTCAACGTGATTGACGTACGCAGAGCCATCCGCCCACTGATAGGCGCGTGGCAAAGGTGACGCCACTTGGCTCTCATCAAATGGCGCGCTGCCCGCCACATCACCTTGGTTCAACGCCAAATACAGTTCTTGCAGCTGTGGGCTGGTTTGCGGCCAATTATCCAAAGCCGCTTGCAAAGTGGGCGCAACTGCTTTCGCCGACACATAGCGAGTCAGATCGCGACTCACCACCACCAGTTCGCCATCACGCGAACCATTTTTCTTTGTCGCAAGTTTCATTGTTATCCCTTCTCTTAGTCGCTCGATGACTCACTTTCACGCCAGCTGTAGACGTACTCTTTGTTCTCTACGCTGTCGAGCTCGGGAGCAAATTGCAGCGCATGGCGCGTATCGATCATCACCGCCACTTCGTCGGTGAATTTTTTCTTATATTCTTGACCCGCTTTAAACGCTTTGGGGTGCGGACCGTGTGTAAACCCGGCTGGATGGAACGTCACCATCCCCGCTTCAATGTTGTCACGGCTGAAGAAATCGCCCGCGTGATAGAACAGCACTTCATCGTAGTCGTCATTGTTGTGATAAAACGGCACTTTCAGCGCGCCCGGATCGCTCTCAATCGGACGAGGGACAAAGGTACAAACAACAAAGCCGTTACCGACAAACGTGGTGTGCGCCGAAGGTGGCAAGTGGTAGCGGTGCGACATCAGTGGACGAATATCGCGCCAGTTGAGTTTCACCACCGACAAATCACCGTGCCAGCCAATCGCATCGAGCGGATTAAATGGATAAGTGATGACACTGACGCGCTCATGGCGTTTGACCTCAACCCGGGTACTCTCTTCGCTGTATTGCGCTTTGAATTTGTCGTTGATTGACGGCACTTCCAGTACTGCAGGGTCAAACACTGCATGGTTACCCACCAGCCCTTTCTCGGGCAGCGAGTAGGCGGCATCGCTGTTTTCAATCATCAAGATGAACATCGGTTCAGACGGTTCTAAACGCCAGTTGGTCGAGCGCGGGATCAACACGTAATCGCCTTCGCCGACCTCTAAATGGCCGTAATCGCAATAGAGATCCGCTTTACCTTGATGGATAAACAGCAGTTCATCGCCATCGGCATTGCGCGCGAGAAAATCCATCTTCACCTGAGTTTTCCATACGCGCACTTTGCACTGGGCATTGTGCAGCAGATGAGGAACACGCCACGGCGATTGCTGCGCGGTGTGTTCAACACGGGTGAAATCAAACGCTCTCGGTCTGAGTTCGCCTTCCCATTCGCTCCAGCCTGTCGGGGCATGCTGATGGTGGAAATGGGCCGCAGGGCCAAAAAAGCCACTGCGCCCTGCTTCACGTTCATAAATCGCCTCTTGCGGGAAGTCGGCGTGTGCCTGTTTAGAGCACACTCCCTCCCGATGAGGGAAGGAGATCCATTTATGCATCGCTCAATACTCCACGGCGGATTTGGTCCTCTTCAATCGATTCAAACAGCGCTTTGAAGTTACCTTCGCCAAAACCTTCGTTGCCTTTACGTTGAATGATCTCGAAGAAAACAGGACCGATAACGGTTTGGGTAAATATTTGCAGCAAGATGCCATCTTTGGTTGGCGCGCCGTCAATCAAAATGCGCAGGTCACGCAGTTTGTCGATATCTTCTTTATGGCCGACCACGCGATCATTGACCTTCTCATAGTAAGTGTCTGGGGTTGGCATAAAGTCCATGCCGCGATCACGCAGGGTTTTGACCGTGTCGTAAATATCGTCTGTGGTCAAGGCGATGTGCTGAATGCCTTCACCGTTATATTCGCGAATAAATTCTTCGATTTGCGATTTATCGTCAGAGGACTCATTGATTGGAATACGGATCTTGCCACAAGGTGCGGTCATCGCACGGCTGACAAGGCCCGTGAGTTTGCCTTCGATGTCGAAGTAGCGGATTTCACGGAAATTGCCGATGCGCTCATAAAAGCCCGCCCAAGTATCCATGTTGCCGCGTTTTACGTTATGGGTCAGGTGGTCAATCTCGTACAAGCCCACGTCTGCTTTGGCCAAACGCTCATCTGCATCATCATAAAAACGGAAATCGACGTCATAAATGCTCTGTTTGCCGTAGCGATCAACAAAATAGAGCAAGCTGCCGCCAATGCCGTACACCGCCGGAATACTTAGCTCCATCGGGCCAATCTCGGTTTGATATCTTTGCGCGCCGTTGGCGAGGGCATGTTCAAGCGCGTGGTTGGCGTCTTTGACACGAAAGGCCATGCCGCACACGGACGGGCCGTGAATGCGAGCGAACTCTTCGGCTTGGCTGTGAGGTTGGGCATTGACTACAAAGTTGATGTCACCTTGACGATACAGCCAAGCTTGCTTAGATCGATGTTTTGCCACTTCAGCAAAACCGAGGGAAGCAAACAATGCTTTAAGCTGTTCAATGCCCTCATTATTGGCCGCCGTATATTCAACAAACTCGAATCCGTCTGTGCCCAGAGGGTTGATCGCGTCTACCATGACTTTCTCCTTGTAATATTCGTTTGTTTTTTAACACTCTGTTAACTTGGATCAGACGCACAAGAATTGGAATAGACAGGCGATTTTCTCCGCTCGTTCACCCAACTAGCAAAACATGTAAATTTATTGTTACAGAGAAAATTAGAACAAATACTTCGCTGCAATCTTTTCACCAAACATTAGATTTCAACCAGTTAGCTTGTCATGTTTCCTGTACAGCGCAATGACGAATGTAAAAACTTTGTTATCTTGCGCAACTGACAAAAGAGAAATTGAGGTATAAGGTCAAGATTTGTCAGTACGGGGTTAAATAGCCTTGCCACAAGTGGAGTTCCCCCGGCTTAGGGGCTAGTATGCTGTGAAATCAATCAGGGAGAAGTGGTATGAAACGGAGCAAAGAAGAGACACAAGAGACGATAAACACCATCTTGGACACCGCATTTCGTCAGTTGCTAAGTGGTGGGTTTGAACGCATGTCCTACACCAGCTTGAGCGAAGAATCCGGTATTTCACGCACTGGCATATGTCATCACTTTGGCAAAAAGACCAAGATTCCGTTGCAGCTCAAAGATCGTTTACTGCACCATTTGCTGGAAAATCTTGATTTCTCCGCCGATATCGAGGTTTTTCGCACCAGTTGGGTTAGTGCCATGCAAGAGCAATCATTTCGCGATATTTGGCGAGTGGCTTATCAACTGCACATCAATGAGCAAGTCAGCGACATCGTCACGCTGTTCAATCAAGCGCTGCAAGACAAATGTGAGGTGAACTTTGGCCAGAATTGCCAACAGGAGATCGTGAGTTTAATGGGGTATACCTTGCTGCGTCTTCATTCTCTTAAGTAACGTACGCCTTTTGTTCACTGGTGTGTTTACGCCCCATTTGTGCCAGCCCGGCGGCTTGATACTCAGACAGCTCGATACTCAATAGCCTTGAAGCGATATCTTCGCAAAAAAGGCCAAGTGCGCACTTGGCCTTGACTGTTTTTGAACTTGACTGTTTTTGAAATAGTGGCAAGAAAAACGCTAACTCAGCACATAAACGGCATCGTCTTCCACCAGCACGGGCCAAGTGTTTAGACGGACACTTTCATCTTCCAAGCAACTGCCCGTTTTGAGACAAAAATGCTGTTTATACAAAGGGGAAGCGACACACAGTGCGCCTTGAATATCGCCAACAATACCCCGGCTCAAGACAAACGCTTTGCCTATCGGATCCCAATTTTGCACCGCGAATACCCCTTCCTCGGGCACATAGAACATGGCCAGTTGTTGCTCATTCAACCACACCGGATGCCCATGATTTTCTTTGAGCTCGTTAAGACGACAGATGAACTGTTTGTTGACCATGGTTAATCCTCCTGCTTGATGGGAATGCGCTGACCGCGAGTGCGTTGATAAGCCAGAGGCACACTGGTTTTGTCAGAATTGATAAACGGGCGAAAGCGGATCAGCTTTTCCGGGTTGTTGAGCGTCTGCTGCCACTCACAATGATAGGTGTCGACAATGTGCGCCATCTGCTGTTCAAGTTGCTGGCACAGACCGAGTGAGTCGTCTAGCACCACTCTCTTAAGGTACTCTAAACCGCCTCCGAGGTTTTCCAGCCACACCGAAGTGCGCTGCAAGCGATCAGCGGTGCGCACATAGAAAATCAGCACGCGATCAATTAATGCGATGAGCTGCGCTTTGCTTAAATCGGCAGCCAACAAATCGGCATGGCGAGGACGCATGCCGCCATTACCGCACACGTACAGATTCCACCCTTTCTCGGTGGCAATCACGCCAATGTCTTTGCTTTGTGCTTCGGCACATTCGCGAGTACAACCGGAAACGGCAAACTTCAGTTTGTGTGGCGCACGCAAGCCTTTGTAGCGATTTTCCAGTTCAATCGCTAAACCGACAGAGTCGTCCACGCCATAGCGACACCAGGTCGAACCAACACAGGATTTGACCGTGCGCACCGATTTTCCGTACGCATGGCCAGTTTCAAAACCTGCTTCGATCAAGGTTTGCCAGATCTGCGGCAATTGCTCAACCTGAGCGCCAAACAGGTCGACCCGCTGCCCGCCCGTGATCTTGGTGTAGAGATCGTACTCGCGCGCCACTTCCCCGAGTGCAATCAGCTTTTCAGGGGTGATCTCCCCGCCAGGGATACGCGGCACTATCGAGTAAGAGCCATCTTTTTGCAGATTGGCCATAAAGGCGTCGTTGGAATCCTGAAGCGGCGCGTGTTTCGATTCCATAATGTGCTCGTTCCATAACGAAGAGAAAATCGACCCTGCTGTGGGCTTGCAGATGTCACAGCCACGCCCCTTGCCGTGTTTGCTAATCAAGGTGGAGAAATCGCGGATCGCTTCAACTTGGCAAATATGATAGAGCGCTTGTCTGGTGTGGCTAAAATGCTCGCAGAGCTGATTGCTCACTTCGACGCCCAGCAAACTCAGTTGCTCATCGAGCACACTTTTGACCATCGCACTACATCCACCACAGCCTGTTCCGGCTTTGGTTTGCGCTTTTAAGCTGGCGAGATCTTGCGCCCCGGCGTAAATGGCGCCAATCAGATCCCCTTTGGTGACGTTGTGACAAGAGCAGATCACCGCGCAATCGCTCACCTCGCCTTTGAGTGCGCGGCTGTCAAACAGCAGACTCACCGCTGGCTGAGGCAAAGACGTTTGATTGAGATAACTTTGCAGCAGCGCGTCATAGTCTTGGTTGTCACCAATTAAAATTGCGCCCAGCAGTTGCGTGCCACTTTGATCCACCACCAGTTTTTTGTAAACGCCCTGCTGGGCATCATGCAACACCATCTCTTGCGCGTTAGGAGTCGCCTTGTGCGCATCACCAATCGAAGCCACATCCACGCCCAGCAGTTTCAACTTGGTACTCATGTCGGCACCGGTAAATGCCGCGTCGCTGATCCCTTGTAGCTGCTGCGCCACCACTCTTGCCATCGCATACCCGGGCGCCACCAAGCCAAAGATTTTGCCTTGCCACAGCGCACATTCACCGATGGCGTAAATCGCGGCGTCGCTGGTTTGACACGCATCATTGATCACTATTCCACCACGTTCGCCGATCTCAATGCCGCAATCGCGCGCCAGCTGATCTCTTGGCCGAATCCCGGCGGAGAAAAGAATCACGTCCACTTCCAAAGGGGCAGCGTCTTTAAACACCATGCGATGATAGGCGCTTTCGCCATCAATGATCTTTTCCGTCGCGGTCGCGGTGTGCACCGTCAAACCTAACTGCTCTATTTTGCTTTTCAGTACCGTGCCTGCACCCTCATCCAACTGCACTGGCATCAAACGAGGGGCAAACTCCACCACATGCGTCTCAAGTCCAAGCAAACGCAGTGCATTCGCCGCTTCTAAACCCAGTAGACCACCTCCGATCACCGCGCCAGTTTTGGCGCCAGCACAAGCCTGCTTGATCTGCGATAGGTCATCCAAGGTGCGATAAACAAAGACATTTTTCCGCTCACTCCCCGGCATAGGCGGCACGAATGGATAGGAACCCGTTGCAAACACCAATTGGTCATAATGCAGTTGCGTGTCATCTTCTAGAGTAAGAGTTTTGCTCACTCGGTCGACAGCGACAACGGCCACACCAAGCAGCAGCTCGATGCCCAATTTTTGATACCACTCTTCACTGCTCAGCAGCAGATCTTGGTGACTCTGCCCAGCAAACAAGCCCGAAAGGTGGACTCGGTCATAGGCGAGAAATCGCTCTTCGCCAATCACCACAATGCGTTTTTGCAAATGGCTGCCACCTGCGACCAACTGTTCCACCAGTTGATGCCCGACCATGCCATTACCGACAATCACGATGCTTTCCATGCTCTTCTCCTCAGGCCAATCTGGCGGATTTACTCGCCTGTGCCACGCTAGTGCGTGTACTCAGCGACTCGTTTTTATGCTGTTTTTCATACAAGAATTTCAGCACCGACTGTCGATAGTGTTGATACTGCGCGTTTTCCGCCAGCGCGACCCGATCGCGTGGCCTTGGCAGGTCAATGTGTAACACTTCGCCGATGGTGGCGGCCGGCCCGTTGGTCATCATGACGATCTTGTCCGACAGCAGTACCGCTTCATCGACATCATGAGTGATCATGATCACCGTGTTATTCAGCTCCGCTTGAATCGCCATTAAGGCATCTTGCAAACGCGCGCGGGTCAAGGCGTCCAGCGCGCCAAACGGTTCATCCATCAACAGCACTTTCGGTTGCAGGGCTAATGCTCTGGCAATACCGACGCGCTGCTTCATCCCGCCGGAGATCTCATCGGGCCGCTTGTCCGCCGCATGTGCCATCTGGATCAAATCCAGATAATGAAATACCTGCTGTTTTATTTGCGCCTTCGACTGCCCTTTGGCGACCTGTTTCACCGCCAGTTCGACGTTCAGGTACACACTGAGCCAAGGCAAAAGGGAGTGATTTTGAAACACCACCGCGCGCTCCGGTCCCGGTCCGCTCACTTCGCGCCCATCGACCACCACCCCGCCATCGGTCGGAAGATGCAAACCAGCCACTAAGTTGAGTACGGTGGATTTCCCGCAGCCCGAGTGGCCAATCAGCGAGATGAACTCGCCTTTGTCGATCTGCATATCGACGTTTTTCAGCGCGATAAATTCGCCGTTTGGGGTTGGAAATCGCATCCCCAGTTGCGTTAATTGTAGAAATGACTTCGACATATCCCCGACTCCTAGCGTAAAGCGGTTTGTTTGTTCCACGACAGCCAACGCTGACACTGCAGCATGCCGCGATCCAATAAAAGGCCAATCAAGCCGATCACGATAACCGCCACCATGATGCGGCCCAGTGAATCGGAACTGCCGTTTTGAAATTCATCCCAGACGAATTTCCCCAGCCCCGGGTTTTGCGCCAACATTTCAGCGGCGATCAGCACCATCCAGGCGATCCCCAGTGACAGACGCAAACCGGTAAACATCATTGGCATCGCCGATGGCAAAACGATGGTGCGAATGTGTCGCCACCAAGAAAGCTGCAACACTTTGCTGACGTTGAGCAGATCTTTATCCACGCAGGTGACACCAACTGCGGTATTGATGAGCGTTGGCCACACACTGCACAGCGCCACAGTCAACAGCGAGTTGACAAACGATTTGGCCAAGAGCGGATCGTCGCTGACGTAAGTGGCGCTCACCACCATAGTGACGATCGGCAGCCAAGCTAATGGGGAAACGGGTTTAAGCAGTTGAATAATAGGGTTAAATGCTAAGTAAAGACCTTGATTTAACCCGAGCAAAATGCCAAGTGGTATGGCGATAACACTCGCCAGTAGGAAGCCGCACGCCACCGTCACCAAGCTGGTGGCGATTTGGTCAAAAAACGTCGGCCTGCCGGTATAAGGACGAATCTTCACTTCTGCGCTTGGATCTAAAGCGAGCTTTTGCGCGTTTCTCTTCTCTTGACGCTCAAGAAAGCGCTGCGCCTTATCACGCTCGTGTTGATGCTCATCCAGCAGATTGACAAACTGCTGATAGGTCTGTGCTGGCCCCGGCAAAGTGCCGAGCGAGGTCTCGACTTGCCGCGCGCTCAAGTGCCACGCCAGCAAAAACAGCAGAATGCCAATCAGCGGCAGCAGCAACAGACGGCTGTGATTGACCACGGCCTGTGGGCTGGGAATCAATGAAATGACGTTTCCAGACATAACTTCTCCTTGTTAAACCTTACGCGCTACAGCTTGTCCGACCCTTTCAGCCCTATCGCAAACTGCTTGAGGTACTGATTGGGCTGTGTGCCGTCGTAAACTAAGTGGTCGATAAAGTGGGTTTGTGCCGGGCGAAAACCCGTTTCATGGGCAAAATCGGGAAAATCTTCGGCACTGAGTCGCCCTTCTTCGATCAACGCTTGCGCCGCCTGCTGATAGATCTCTGGGCGATAGACTTGTTTAGCGATATCCACATACCAAGCGTCCGGCTTTTCGCTCTCGATTTGCCCCCAGCGGCGCATTTGTGTCAGAGTCCAAATCGCATCGCTGTAGTAGGGATAGGTCGCGTTGTGGCGAAAGAAAACGTTGAAATCCGGCACATCGCGTTTGTCACCGCGCTCATATTCAAAAGTGCCTGTCATTGAGTTGGCGATCACCTCCGCATCGGCGCCGACATATTCGCTGCGCGCGAGCAACTTGACCGCTTCAGCGCGGTGTTGGTTGTGATTGTCATCCAGCCAGTGGGCAGCGCGGATCAGCGCTTTCACTACGCGAATGTGGGTGTTGGGGTACTTCTGCGCCCAGGTTTCTGCCACACCAAACACCTTCTCTGGATTGTTGCGCCAAATCTCGTAATCGGTCACTACAGGCACGCCAATGCCCTTGAACACCGCTTGTTGATTCCATGGTTCGCCCACGCAATAACCTTTGATAGTGCCGGCTTCCATTGTCGCGGGCATTTGCGGCGGCGGTGTAACGCTGAGTAAAACGTCCGCATTGATTTGCCCGCTGTTATCTCCTTTGTGCGGCGCATAAAACCCGGGATGAATCCCACCAGCGGCCAGCCAATAGCGCAGCTCGTAGTTGTGGGTGGAAACGGGGAAAACCATCCCCATGTTGAAGGTTTTGCCTTGGTCGCGATAACTCGCCACCACAGGTTTCAGTGCATCGGCTTTGATTGGATGCTGCGGCTTGCCTTCGCTGTCTTTCGCAAGGTTGGGTTTCATCTGCTGCCAGACGTCATTGGAAACCGTGATCGCATTACCGTTGAGATCCATACTGAACGCGGTGATAACTTTTGCCTGAGTGCCAATGCCGATGGTTGCCCCCAAAGGCTGTCCTGCCAGCATATGCGCACCATCCAATTCACCGTCTATCACCCGATCAAGCAGCACTTTCCAGTTGGCTTGCGCCTCTAACGTCACATACAGCCCTTCATCTTCAAAAAAGCCCTTTTCATAAGCAATCGCCAGCGGCGCCATGTCGGTCAACTTAATAAAGCCAAATTTGAGCTCTTCCTTTTCCGCGGCGCCTATTTTTGCCAAAACCTGCGGGGTCAAAGTCAGCAGTACGCTGGTTAAAGCCAAAGCCCTAAGCTTGTCTCTCTTTCTCATCGATTTTCTCCAAAAAAAAAACGCTACGACTCCGAAGAGCCGTAGCGCCGTTGCTGTCCCTGCAATTACCGCCGTTGATAATTGAGATAAGCCATTCAACAATATACCCACATAAGGTAATTCAATTGTCGTGCCAACTAATTAAAAAATAAAAACAACAAGTTAGATGCATTTCTTTGCTTAAAGTTGTTTTGTCTGCTTTGATTTAGTGCACCTCGCACCAATTGCTCGCTTTTGCTCTAACCCCAAAGTAGTAGTTCACATTTCCAGCGCCGTGAGCGTGGCAATCAAATTTTTCGCTACTTGGGCCATCGGTTGGCTAGTTTGCATCGCAGAGCGACGTATCGCTTGGTAAGCGGTGTTTTCATCCACCTGCTGGCATTTCATCAGTAATCCTTTGGCTTTCTCGACCAATTTTCGCTCTTCAATTTTGTCGGCGAGCTGAGTGAGTTTGTGCTCGGTTTCAAGATGGCTCTCGCGCCTTGCTGCTGCATACGCCAGCCACGGCGACAAGGCAGAAACACCTTGCAGCGGCAGAAAAACACAATCATGACAAGAGGATAACTGACTGATTTGATGGGGTAAAACCTGATGAAACAGCACCAGAAGTGGCAGTTGCAAACGTCGGCAGTATTCGATAATCAAGCGAACTTCAGCGCAAGGTGCAGACCACGCCACCACCACAGCGACCTGGCTTTCGCGCTCAATCATGCTTTCCAATTGAGCCAACTGACAGCCGATCACTAGGTCGTACTCCTTGGCCAAACAGTCACTGATTTGCGCCTGTTTCGCGGGGGTATCACAACAAACGATGATGGTTTTTGGCAGCATTTTTTTCGGCATAGACATTCCTTGTCGTCATCTTTATCTATAAGTGACATAACAAGGAATGTGCCAACGCGTGTTATGAGGGCAAGCGCTTCCCCCAAATGGTGCGCGCAATGGGCAAGCGACAAACCGCGAGATGAAGAAAGGTTAGGCGTTTACCTCAGCGGCGCAGTATTCACGCCACATGCGATGCGCATTTTCCAGCGCGGCTTCGCGATCATTAAGCTCGGTAAACAGCAACGCGGCCAAGGTCGCGACCACGGTATTCGCCATGAGATTTTTCTCCTCTGGCGGGGTATCGAATGGACACTGTGTCACAGTAGGAATGTCAGAGAGCATCTGCTCAGTCCAATAGTGCGAACTCACGCCCTCGGGTGAGCTCAACCACACGGTTTGACTGACTTTGGGGTTGAACTCCGATTCGCCCGATTGGCCTTTAAATGAGATCACACCATGCGAGGTTTGACCAATTTCCTGTTCCACTTCCGCGTGTAACTGCTGAAACCCCGGGTGAAAACTACCACGCAGCCCCACTGTCGCGCCGCCGGGGTTGAGCGCCCGCACCACGGTGTTGATCGGTGATCTAAGACCATAACGGCTTTTCCAACCAATCATCTTCTCGGCGATGGGCGCAAAGTCTTTCAGCGCTAAATAGGCAATGCCTTGCGTCTCCAGCAAACTTTTCGCCTGTTCGGGCGATGCGGCTTGAGCAATATTGAGCGATGGCAGATAGTGCTCGGCATGCTCACGTTCGGCAGGTTTGTCGTTGTAACCGTGCAGGAGCACTTTATAGCCTTGCTCGGCTAAAATCTTGGCCGCCAGCAGATGCCAAGGCTTGCCCGCTGAGGGCCTTTTGCCCGCATAACAAGGCCAATCCACATCGGCACCGAGATTGGGAACACGGCTCTGAAACGCTTTGACAAACCCAGCGATTTCCTGACGCGTCTCATTTTGTACGCGGATCAGCATCAGCAGCATCGCCATCTGATCGTCTTCTATTTGTCCGTCAAGATACTCATCCATCACTTGGTAGGCCTGAGCAAACGTCAGTGGTTTACGTCCACGCTCGCCTCGCCCGACGGTGCGGATACACTCTAAAATGATGCTCATACTTCCTCGATATGTGTTCGCGTTAACTTATGCGCTAAACGCCCAGCGTCAAAGGCTGGGATGTCTGCCAAGCAACCGCTTCTAAAGTGGTGATCAGTTTATCTCGCAGTGTGATGACTTCGCCGATAATGATCAATGCCGGGCTGATACCTTTGAGCTGGAGCGCTGTTTTTTCCAGCGCAGCCAGCTGTGTCACGTGCGTTTGCTGCAAAGGGGTACTGCCTTGGGTGACAATCGCCACGGGAAAATCGGCCGCAACGCCATGCGAGAGCAAGCCTTGTTCAATCGCTTTGGCCGACTCAAGACCCATGTAGAACACCAGTGTTTGCCCCGTAGCAATAATCGCTGACCACGCCGGAAGCTGCCCGGTCACGACCGTTCCTGTTACCAGCGTGACACTTCTCGCCATTTCACGATGGGTAAGAGGAATCGCGCAACTGGCGGCGCAGCCAATCGCGGCAGTAATGCCCGGCACCACGGTATAGGGAATGTGATGCTCCGCCAGCGACAGGGCCTCTTCACCACCACGACCAAAAATAAACGGATCACCGCCTTTTAAACGCACAATCTGCCGCCCTTGCTTGGCAAATTGCAGCAAAATTTGATTGATCTCCGCTTGCTTCAAACTTGGCTCGCCGCAGCGTTTGCCCACGTAGATTTTCTCGGCCGAAGCCGGGATCAAATCGAGTATCTCCTGACTGACCAAACGATCGTAGACCACCATATCGCAGCGCTGTAGCGCCTTCAGCGCTTTCACCGTCAGCAAGTCCGGATCGCCCGGCCCCGCGCCAACCAAAGAGACAAAGCCTCGTTGATTTGGCGACCCGCTTAACCCCGCGTGCTCAGCCTGAAAGCGTTCGGCATCCAAAAACATGTGCTTGCTGTAGCTGCCCTCTAAAGAGTGGCGGGTTGTTTTGCTTTCCATACGATTTCTCCTTTTCGCTCACTTAACCATGTTCAGCCAAAAAACTGTTTGAGCTGCGGCACGCAAGAGCCGCAGTTGGTGCCGCATTTAAGCTGACTTTGCAGTTGAACGAGATTGCTCACGCCCTGTTTGGCGATCGCCTGTTCTATTTGCACATCGGTTACTCGCAAGCAGCTGCACACCAGTTGACTTACCCGAGTCGCGAAGGCGGCTTGCATCAGCGCTTGCCATTGCACTGGCTGACCAATGAGTGCACTGAGGGCGTGATAGTCGGCGTTAAGCGGAGTGGGTGAGCTGAGCAAAATCGACTCGACTTTTTCCTCAGTCAGCCCGGTGGATGAGCTTTCTGCGGCGATCTCGAGCCCAATCCAGCCCTGAGAGAATTGCCAAGTCACATACTTACTGTTTGAACGGCTCAATACTTCCAGAGAGATTGGCTCTTCACTGGCAAAACGCCAGATGCCAACCTTGTCTTGATGTTGATAGGCCCGGTACGCGCTTGTTTCCGGAGGGGGATTTTTACCGATATAGAGGCCAAAAGTGGCGATATTGGCTTTGCTTGCACGTACCAAGGATGATTTGAAGGCGGGTTGGCCCGAAATAGGGTCAACCTTGGCAGAAACAGCCGCGTTAACTTGGCTGCCGCCTGCATAGACGCCTGCCCAATGCATCGACATAAAGAGCTGGCCCAGCGAGAGCGATTCATCCACTGCAACTTTGGCAAGGAGTGCGTGATCGCGCTCTGCGTGGCGCAGCGAGAGAAACTCACCATTGGTCACCTCTAAACGTTGCGCCGACAGCGCATTGAGATAAACCGTCGGCTCCACTTCACTGCCCGCCAGTTTTTCGATGTGCCCGGTGCGGGTCATGGTATGCCATTGATCTCGTTGACGACCGGTATTTAGCCACCAGAGTCCAGCTTGGTTTTCAGCGTTTGTGCCCGTAGCACCTGGCTCAACAGCGATAAATCTCGCTTTACCATCCGGGTAAGAAAACTGCTTGTTGCGATAAGGCGACTCACCGCCCCACTGCGTCGGAGCCCAGTTTTGGTAGCCCTCAGCGCTCATCGTTTGGTACGCGGACAAGTCGAACTTGAGAGGTGAATCGCGGTTGATGCCACTAAGCGCGGCAAACTCGCGGAAAATCGCCGCTTCAGAGTCAAAGGCAAAACCATCTTTGGCCCCGAGTTTAGCGCACAGAAGTGAGCCCACGTCACACACCGCCTGCCAGTCTGCTTTCGCCTCGCCTGGGGGCGAGAGAAAACGGCGCTGGCGGGACAGTCTCCGCTCCGAGTTGGTCACCATGCCTTGCTTTTCCCCCCAGCCTGCTGCGGGCAATAGCAAGTCGGCATACTGCGCCACGTCAGAATCAGCAGTGATGTCGGAGACAATCACGCACGGACAGGCAGATAAAGCCTCTCGCACCGCTTGATTATCCGGCATCGAGACCACCGGATTGGTGGCGATGATCCACAGCACCTTAATTTCACCGCGCGCCAGCGCATCAAACAGTTCAACCGCTTTCAATCCCGGCTTTTCCGCAATGCGTGGAGATTGCCAAAATTGCTGCACCGCGCGAATCGAACTCGGATCGAAGCCGCGATGCACCGCCAGTTGATTGGCCAATCCGCCCACTTCTCTGCCGCCCATCGCATTAGGCTGGCCGGTCAACGAAAATGGCCCAGCGCCACGCTCGCCGATTTGTCCGGTGGCTAAATGTGCATTGATGATCGCGTTACCTTTATCCACGCCATTTTGAGCTTGATTCACCCCTTGGCAAAACAGCGTCATGCTGGCTTGACTGGTGACAAACCAGCGATAAAAAGTGCTCAAAGCTTCAATACTTAAACCGCAGCGACTCGCCACTGCGGGCAGTTGATACTTCTCTTGCATCACCACTTCGAGCAAGGCCTCAAACCCCTGCGTATGCGCCTCAATAAAGGTGTCATCTAACTTTTGCTGGTCAATCGCATAGCGCAACAAACCGTTAAACAGCGCCACATCACTGTCATTGGCAATCGCCAAGTGCAGGTCCGCCTGCTCGGCGGTCACCGTTTTGCGCGGGTCAATCACCACCAATTTCACGTTTGGCTTGCGCTCTCGAATTTGCTGAATGCGCCGAAACAGCACCGGATGTGTCCAGGCGGTATTGGCGCCGCAAATGACGATCAGCTCTGCATGTTCGAGGTCGTTGTAACTGACTGGCACCACATCTTCACCAAAAGCACGTACATGAGCCGCGACCGCTGAGGACATGCAGAGGCGCGAGTTGGTATCGATATTAGCGCTGCCGACATAACCCTTCATCAGCTTGTTGGCGACATAGTAGTCTTCGGTGAGCAGTTGCCCAGAAACATACATCGCCACGGAATCCGCGCCATGCTGCTGCATCGCTTGGAAAAACTGCGCTGCGATCCACTCGCTGGCGTGTGGCCAACTGACTTGTTGACCTGAGAGTTTCGGATAGAGCAAACGCGTGGGCATGCGCAAGCTCTCCGCTAACGCTGCGCCCTTGACGCACAGGGCGCCCTGATTGGCCGGGTGGGTGGCATCCCCAACCATCTCTTGTTGCTTAACTTCGACACCACAACCCACCCCACAATAGGGGCATGTTGTCTGGGTACATCCTTGCATAATCCGCTCCTTTAGCCATAAAAAAAGCCTCTCCCGCTAACGGAAGAGGCTTCATTGCCTTAATTTGCACCATAAACGCAGCAAGAATGGTGCGTTTGATGGCTTTTTTAAGCTCTAAGCAAACCAGAAAGCAAATCAGATGCCAAAGTTCGAGATCTATTTATTTCAATGGGTTAGCTTGTTTCTCTGGCTATTCGGCACTTTCAAATGCACCAGATTGGAGCAAACCCTTGCGCAGTGCGTGTACAACAAAACGCACTTCGCCGATTTTCCTTGTCGACATCACAAAAAAAATAAGATAGGTTTAGATGTATAGACGTCCAAAACCATGAGCTTAGGGAGAAAGCTGTGCCTATTCGTATTCCAGATCAATTACCCGCCGCCGATGTATTGCGAAATGAAAATATCTTCGTGATGAGTGAAACGCGCGCGGCCAGTCAGGAAATTCGTCCTCTGCGTGTGTTGATCCTCAATTTGATGCCGAAAAAAATTGAGACCGAAACGCAGTTCCTTCGCCTGCTGTCTAACAGCCCGTTGCAAGTGAATGTTGAACTGCTGCGCATTGATGACCGCCCGAGTAAAAATACCCCAACGGAGCATTTGGATAATTTCTATCGTCAGTTTGAAATGGTTAAAAACCGTAACTTCGACGGCCTGATCATTACTGGCGCGCCGCTCGGCCTGGTGCAATTTGAGGATGTGATCTACTGGGAACATCTACAAACCATCATGGAGTGGGCAAAATCTCATGTCACTTCCACTTTGTATGTGTGTTGGGCGGCCCAAGCGGGCCTCAAGCTACTCTATGACCTGCCGAAACGCACCCGTAAAGAGAAACTTTCGGGCGTGTATCAACACAAAATTCATCATCCTTACCATGCGATTTTGCGAGGTTTCGATGATACCTTTTTAGCGCCGCATTCACGCTACGCCGATTTCTCGCCCGAGTATCTAGCCGAGCACACCAATCTCGACATTCTCGCTACCTCAGACACGGCTGGCGTCTATCTGGCCAGCACCAAAGATAAGCGTAATGTGTTTGTTACCGGTCATCCAGAATATGACCTGCACACTTTGCACAATGAGTATGTGCGCGATCTCGGTGAAGGGCTGGAGCCGGCGATTCCGGTCAACTACTACCCGAATGACAATCCGGATAATGCGCCGATCGCCAGTTGGCGCAGCCACGGTCATTTACTCTTTTCTAACTGGCTCAACTACTGCGTTTACCAGCAAACCCCATTCGATTTGGACCATTTCAGTGAAGACGCCTTCACCAAAGACGAATAGCCGAAGCTTCAGCTTCTCTCTTCTCAGGCCGCCGCAAGGTGGCCTTTTTGCCGAATATGCAAAGTGACTCGCATCTTATTCGCAGCTTGATAGGCATGGCGACCAGAGGAATTATCATCGTGGTAAATTTTGCATCGCACGAAGAAAATTCAAGATGAATCAGACGTTTCGCTTCATTCCACTGCTGAGTTTTGCCCTACTGACGGGTTGCATCACCATCACCGAAGGGCAAGTCGCCAACAATGCCGACCCGATTGATATGGCCGAATCGCGCATTGCTTTGGGGCTTGGCTATCTCGACAATGGCGCGATGGTCAAAGCCTACGACAACTTACAACAGGCGCTAAACCACGCACCAGATTACTACCGCGCTCAGCTTTCCATGGCGCACTATTACGAGCTGGTTGGCGAAAATGGCAAAGCGCAAGATCTCTATCGAAAAGCGACTCGCCAGTATCCCAAAAACGGCAATGTGCTCAACAACTACGGCACTTTTTTATGCAAACAGGGGGACTACGCACAAGCAGACAAACTGTTCAACCAAGCGATTGCCCAGCCTTACTATTATTTGATCCCGGCCAGTTATGAAAACGCGGCATTTTGCGCCTTAAAAGCAGGCTTTAAAGCCAAAGCACAAACCTATTTCACCCGAGCGATTGATTACGATCCGCACCGCCCCAAATCCATCCTCAACCTCGCTAAGTTGGAAATCGACGCAGGCAACTACACGCAAGCTCGCCTGCGTTTGATGCGTTTTCATCAAAGCTACGGCTTACAATCGCCCTCACTGCAACTGCTGATCGAGCTGGAACAAAAAGCGGATAACCAAGCGTTGGTGAAAAAATATCAGCAGGAGTTAGAAAAGTTGACGGCCAAACAAAGCCTAAGCGCCATTTAGTACAAAACTGCCTGAGATTCACTCAGGCGGTTTAGGCTAACGTCTTGATGTGGAATTGCGGATTTTATACCTGTCTTTGCGGTGCGTATCGCGCAGTTTTCTCACCTGACTTTTGCGCTTTATGGTGCGGTATTCACGATAGATAATTCGAATAAACGCCACCAATCCAACCAAAAGCAGGACAGTAAAAACGCTCAGGAAGCTTTCACACAGCCAATCTGGCTGACAGGGTAGATAAATTTCAAAATCCATCGCATGCCCTCCTGTTACGCAACCTATTCGTTTTCGCTGGTCAATGACGCAAAGCCAAACACTGACGTCACTTCAACTTAACCCACTCTCCTCGTTCTTGCCGATCCATATACGACCAAGCGACAAAACGACTGATTTTTTGTCCTTGGCTCATCTCGACGACACGAATACTGCGTACACCTAATTTTTCCAACTGTTTACGTAAAGGTCTCACATTGTCATTTTTTGAGACTAGCGTACTAAACCACAATACTTGGCTGGCAAATCCTTGGCTTTCATTGGCCATGCGGCGTAAAAAGGAGGATTCTCCACCATCGCACCACAATTCAGAATTTTGACCTCCGAAGTTAAGTATAGGGTTGTTTTGCGACAATTTTTGTGAGCCCGCTTTTGCCTTGACACCTTTTTTCAATCGGTTAGCTGAGAGGTTGTTCAGTTTGCGCTGTGAACCCATTGCCGCCTCTTGCGCCGAAGCGTGAAACGGTGGATTGCAGGTGGTGACATCGTAACGCTCACCCGGCGCAATCACGCCGCGAAAGATGGATTGCGGATTGTCTTGCTGTTTAACAATGAATTGGCTAGTCAGCATCGGATTGGATTTGGCAATCAGCTGTGCCGACTGCACGGATTTCGGATCAATGTCGCTGCCCGTGTAGTGCCAACCATACTCGTGAATGCCAATGATCGGATAGATGGCGTTCGCACCGACACCGATATCCAGCGCGTTGACTTTGCCATGCGGGTAATCACCAGTCCCATTTTCATTTTCTAGCAGTTCAGCCAAACGGTGGATGTAGTCGGCACGTCCGGGGATGGGCGGGCACAAGTAACCCGGCGGAATATCCCAGTGCTGGATCTGGTAATAGGCGCACAGTAGCGCTTTATTGAGCATTTTCACCGCGCTGGCATCGGCAAAGTTGATGCTCTGCTCCCCTTTGGGATTGTGCAGCACAAAAGGAGCCAACGCAGGTAAGGCGGCGGTCAACGTGTTGAAATCGTATCGCCCGCGATGTTGGTTGCGCTGATGTAATCCTGCACGACTGATTTTGGCAAAATCGACACTGGCCGACGAGGGTATCTGCTTCTCTGCGGGCTTGCTCTGAGCTCGAACTGTTTGGCGCTTGTTGGTCATGACTGTTTTATTTCCTGAGCTTTGAGATCGAGATAAATCATAAAGAGACGAGCATCGAGCTCCAGTTGATGATAGTCCGGTTCCATGTGGCAACAGAGCGAGTAGAACGCCTTATCGTGTTCTTTTTCTTTGATGTGAGCCAACTCATGCACCACCAGCATACGCAGTAACGGCTCGGGCGCGTCTTTAAAAACACTGGCAATGCGGATCTCATTTTTCGACTTTAGCTTGCCGCCGTGGTTACGCGAAATCACACTGTGTAGCCCGAGCGCATTGTTGATCAGATGGATCTTAGCGTCGTAAACCACCTTGCTGATCGGTCCGGTTTTCTTCATAAACTGGTTTTTTATCGCCATCGCGTAATCAAACAGCGCTTTTTCACTGCGAATATCGTGGCGCGTTGGGTAACGCTGATCAAACCAGCCAATTAAGCGGCCCGTGTCGATAAGTTTGCTCACTGGTTCAACAATGTAGGCAGGATATCCCTGAATATAACGAAGTGACGGATGCAAGATTGCTCTACCCTTGGTTTCTCGTGCCACTGAAACGTAGCGCCAAACAAAGCGCGCTAGTTTACCCGACTCGACGCCTTGATTCATCGCATTTCTCGTTGGCTCTTTTCCCGTCGCGATTAATTGGCTACACTTGCGCCCCTTTTTCCTTGCATCGGTAGCAAAACATGAAACGAGTTGTCCTCTACATCAAAGACAAATGCCCTCACTGTAAAGACGCACAGCGCTATCTCGATAGTAAAGGCATTCAGTACCGTTTGTGTAATGCCAAAATGCAGCGCGGCAGAAAAGAGCTCGACGCGATTGGTGCGCGCTCGGTTCCGGTGCTGAAAATCGGTGATAGTCTGATGATTGGCTGGAACCCAAGCAACTTTGAGCGTATGTATAAAAGCTAAACGTACTGCTTGATAAACTCGATAAAAGTGCGATCCGCCACCGACAAATAGCCGCCGCGACGCCAAGCGAGCGCCAAGTTGAGCGTCACAGGTGGATCAAACGGCACCCCTTTGATGCCACTTTCGTGTTCAGTAACCAGTTGCAGCAGCGCCGTGATGGCAAACTCCCGTTTGACGATTTTTAAGATCAGCGGCAGCAAGTTGGTTTCAAACGAATACTGCATTTCAATCCCATGCTGGGCGCTGAAATGGTCGAGGAAATCTCGATGGAAATAGCCCGACTTAAACATCACCAACTCGTGGCGGAAAAACTCCGCAAAGCTTAACGAGGTGCGCTCCGCTAGCGGATGCTCGCTGCCAACCACCGCCATCATTTGGCTAGAAAAAAGATGGTCGGTTTCCAAATCCTCCGGCAGATCGTTTTCGGTGATCACGCCAATATCGAGTTCACCTTCAAGCAGCATACGCCGGATCGACTGCGTGCCCGCTTCTATCAAGGTCAGTTTGAGATTGGGATAGTGGCTTTTGAAAGCCATCAAGATCTCCGGAAAAAAATAGCTGCCCATCATGCTGGGCGCGCCAAGACGCACTTCCCCTTTTTCCAATCCCTTCAGCTCGTTGATGGCGAGTTCGGCGTCGTGCAACTGCTGTACAACCCGTTTGGCGTGCTGGTAGAGCGTCTCCCCTTCTGTGGTCAGCGCGATCTGTTTGTCCTCTCGCTTAAACAGCGTCACGCCTAAACTTTGCTCTAAGCGTTTAATGGATACACTTAGCGCTGGCTGGGCGATGTGCAGCGCTTCGGCGGCCCGGGTGAAATTGCGATGCTCTGCCACCGCGACGAATTGTTTGAGTTGTTTCGATTCCATGAAGATCAAAAATATATCGTTATCATATTTTTAATATATTTTGTTTATCATGAGACGACTGATACTGTGCTCACAAATCGACAGGTGGATGAGATTAGAGATGTACGACCTTGGCAGCAAACAGTATCGACATATTACCTTTGCACTCGCACTGGGCTCTTTTTTGGTGTTCTGCAATCTGTATCTTTTCCAACCCATGCTGCCAAAACTGGCACTCGAATACGCCGTTTCAGAAACGCAGGTCAACTGGATTTTCGCCGCCACCACGCTTGGCCTCTCTTTTAGCCTAGTACCGATGGCCGTATTGTCCGAAAAAATTGGCCGTCGCCGCGTCATGCTCTCTGGCCTGTTTGCCATTCCACTGTGCAGCGCCGCGCTGCTCTTTAGTGACTCCTTTCTGTTTGTCGTTGCCTGCCGCGCCTTACTGGGTGTTGCTCTCGCGGCGTTTGCCGCCGTGGCGGTGGCGTACATGGCAGAAGAACTCAGCCCAAGCGCCTTTGGCCATGCCATTGGCGGCTACATTGCGGCGAATTCGCTGGGTGGCATCAGCGGCCGGATCAGCGGCGGTTTGATGTCGGATTGGTTTGGCACCACCACCGCCATTCAAGTGATGCTGGCGTTTACTTTGCTTGGTGTGTTCGCCGTTGGCTTACTGCTTCCGGCGCAAAAAAACTTCACCGCCAGCAAGCACACCTTGTGGCAACACAACCAGACCATCGTTCAGCATTTGCGTCACACTCGGGTATGGCTGGCAATGCTGATTGGCGGTCTCAACTTCGCTTTGTTCGTCAATCTCTACTCGGTGATGGGTTTCCGCTTGGTTTCCGAACCGCATAATTTGCCCGTCGGTCTTGCCTCGTTGATCTTCCTTTGTTATCTCGGCGGCACGGTGAGTTCAAAATACACGGGAAAATGGAACCAGCGCTTTCACCCGGTAATAGGGATGTTAACTGGCGCGGTCATCAGTTTGAGCGGGATGTTGATTGCCTCAATTGAGCACCTGTTTGCCATGTTGCTTGGTTTGGTGCTGATCTCTTTTGGTGCCTTTTTTACCCACACCTTGGCCTATGGCTGGGTTGGACAAAAAGCGCACAAAGCCAAAGCCACCGCTACCGCGATGTATCTGGTGCACTACTACGTCGGCGGCAGTCTGGGCGGATTTCTCCTGCTCTATTGCTGGCAACACTGGCAATGGCCGGGCGTGACTTACGGCGCGCTGGTACTGTACGCATTGCTGATTGCCGTGATCGTGAAACTGCGCAAACCCAAGTACGCCATGCTAGAGGATAAAGTAGCGCTATCAGAAAAGTAGGTTTTCGCGCTAGGTATCGCTATACTTGGCGCCCATTTTTCCAAAGCAATAACGACAATGACACAGCGCTCAACTCAAGAAATCAAACAGCAAGTGAACCAATGGTTGGATGATGTGGTGATTGGTCTCAATCTCTGCCCTTTCGCAGCCAAACCGCAACGCAATCAACAGATCAAAATTCACGTCAGTGACGCTGACAGCGAAGAAACGCTGCTGCAAGACATTCTCACTCAGTTGCTCGAATTGGATCAAAGCGAACCGAGCGAGTTGGAGACCACGCTGGTGGTGGTGCCAAACATGCTGGAAGATTTCTGGGACTACAACTTTTTCATTGATTGGGTGGAGGCGCTAATCAAACAGCAAGACTGGGAAGGGATTTTTCAAGTGGCGACCTTCCATCCCGATTACTGTTTCGGCGGCGCGCAGCCGGAAGATGACGAAAACCTCACCAATCGCTCTCCTTACCCGATTTTTCATCTGATCCGTGAAGAGAGCATGGAGAAAGTGCTGCGTCACTATCCCAATCCAGAAGCGATTCCGCACACCAACATCGCGCGCGTTTCAGCGTTGACGCCAGAGCAGCGTAAACAACTGTTTCCGTATCTCTTTTCGTAAGCGATGGCTTTCATTAAGCAGATGCTTTAACTAAGCAGATGGTTTTACCAATACGCAGACGAAACCCGCGCTAGCATGAGCCTAGGGTAGAGCTTGCCGGTTCGCTCTGGTATCATTCGCGCTTAGTAAAAACCAATGGAAAAGCACATGTATTTGTCTCAACTGACCCAAGAGATTTTTGACCACCTGTACCGCGACATCAGCGAGTTTCGCAGCACCTTCGATTTGCCAGTCGCTTCGCCTGAAAGCCTCGACGACAAAGCGGACACTCTGCATACCTCTTTGATCATCGAAGAGATGACAGAGCTCGCTGAAGCAGATAGCAAAACAGAGCAGGCTGATGCCATCGTCGATTCAGTGTATGTGTTAATGGGCAGACTGGTGCATCTTGGTCAAGCGAAGGTTGAAGACAATCTCGCCATCAGCTACCTGATTGATCTGCTGCTTAACGTGGCAAAAAACCGTGGCATTGATTTCATTCCCTGCTGGGATGAAGTGCATTCAAGCAACATGAGCAAAGTGTGTCGCAACGAGCAAGAATACGCTGACACCGAAAAGTTCTACGCTGAACAAGGCGTGAAGCTGATGGCGGTGCAAAAAGGCGATTACTTGATTGCCAAGTGTGCCGAAGATTTTGTCAGCGAAGGCAAAACCATTCGCCAAGGTAAAGTGCTGAAATCGGTTTATTACCGCCCAGCCGATCTCAGCGCGCTGACAGCCTAATCACCGCTCAGTTTTCGCTCAACTAACCCGCGCATGGTCGCGGGTTTTTCGTCTCGATGCTCAGGTGAAAAATAGATAGGCTCAGGTAAAAATCAGATAGGGGTTATCGTCCACCATCACTTTCTTCACTGAGGTGCGAAACACCTTTTGCAGATGCTCAACCGTCATCACCTGCTCTGGCGTGCCATAGGCCTCCATCACACCCTGATTGAGCAGCAGGACTTTGTCGGCATGCTGGCAGACTCGGTTTAGATCGTGATTAGCGACCACCACCGTAATGCCCTGCGCTGCGATGACATCGATCAATTGATAGAGCCATTTTTCTTGCGCAACATCCAGCGGCGCGGCTGGCTCATCAAGCAGCAAAAGCTGCGAAAAAGGGTTGAGCTCACGCCAGACTTGCAGACAAACAGCGGCCAAACGCACGCGTTGCCACTCCCCGCCCGACAACGTCTGCACGCGGCGATGCAGTTTATCTTCAAGCTGTAATAACGCAGAAAGCTGCGCAATAGCCTGCTTGACATGGCTATCACTGGGTTTGCACCCGGCGGGTAAAGAGAGCGCCAACATTTGATAGACATCGATATGAAACGCTGGTTTGGCCTGCTGGGATAAATAGGCGCGAAAGCGCGCCTGTTCGGTCAGCGGCAGCGTCAGCAAACTCAAAGTACCCAGCTGCACTTCGCCTTGGCCGCCATCACGCCGACTCAAAACGCCAGATAACGCAGAAAGTAAGGTGCTCTTGCCTGAGCCGTTTGGCCCAACCAGATAGACTTTTTCCCCCGCTTGGCATTGAAACGAGAGCGGGAGAAGCCGATGACCGACGCCGATGTGGTTAACTTGCATCTTGGCTCCTTAGCAGCATCCAGATAAAAACCGGAGCGCCAATGGTGGTGGTCAGCACCCCCAGCGGCAGCTCGGCCGAATCGAGCAAGGTGCGCGCTCCAATGTCCGAGAATACCAGCAAAGCAGCCCCAGCCAACGCGGATAACGGCAGCAAGAAGCGGTTTTCACTACCAAATGCCAAACGCAAAAGGTGCGGCACCACCAGACCAACAAAACTGATGATACCTCCAAGCGCCACGGCGCAGCCGATCAATACCGACACCGCCAGAATCAGTTGCCAACGGATTTTGTGCACATCCAGTCCAAGCTGCGCAGCGTGCGTTTCGCCCAGCATCAGTTTATCGAGCACTTTGCCCTGTAAACAGAGCCAGAGCAGCACAGGCAAAAGCACTAAAGTCACCAGATGATGATGCCAACTGGCACCACCAATACTGCCCATCAACCAGTACATCAGTTGTCTTAGGCTCAAATCATCGCTGAAGTAGAATGCCCACGTAACGGCTGCGCCAGAGAGAATGCCAAGCGCCACCCCAACCAACAACATTCTCGAGGTAGAAAGAAGCATCGCCCTCGCCATGCCGACCAGCAACAAGGTAAAAACCAGCGCGCCTAAAATAGCTGAAATCATGAATACGCTTGGCGTTGGCATAGCGGGGAGAAAAAACATCGCGATCACCATCGCCAAACTGGCCCCGCCCGAGATGCCCAGTACGCCGGGCTCAGCCAACACATTGCCCAGCAACACTTGCAAGGTCGCGCCGCTAACCGCTAGCGCGGCACCAATTGCCAGCGCCGCTATGAGTCTTGGCAGGCGTAAATCCACCAGCAGTTTTACCTCGAAACTTGAAAGTGTAGAGAATGGCGAGAGGAAAACTTCACCCACCATCAGATAGATGGCCGAAAGGAGGAGCAGAAGCAAGGCAACCAAGATAAGCGTTTTTTGCCAGCGCTGCTGTTTGTGGTCAATAAGCTGGTGAAATTCCATGATAATCAGGCCAAATGCGGCGCAAAATAATAAAGGCCTAACTGTAACGTTAAGCCTTTCAAAAATAAACCTTCTGCGTGTCTGGCGAGCAGATTAATCGTAAACCAGCTGCCCATCTTCAAAGCGCGTTTTCACTTCACACACCATCAGCGCTGCACGTTGTCCAATCGCCACTTTGCGGTTAGGGAAGACAATGGCTTCATTGTCATTTTTCGCCATCAGTGGTTTGTCCCCATCATGACCAAACACTTCGCCATGCATAAACGAGGTGAAGTTTTCCACATCGTCATCAAATCTAAAGGCAAAATCTTCATGCAAACGCACAATCGTGCGGCTGACGCGGTAAGTCACTGCCGGCTTTGGCAAATGTTCAGGCGTCATGTCAGCAACCAGATCGCGCAGAGTAATGTCGAGTGCGGTAAAGCGACTGAGATCGTTGTCACCGATGCGCGCCACGCGCCCCAGTTCCATAGTCAACGCTTGCGCTGAGTAGTTCTCCGCACTGAACCAGCTAAAGGTACTGGATGGCGAATTGGACAGCAGCAGCGCTTCCACATGGCTGTGGTTGACAAAATCCACCAGCGCTCTGGAGCGCGTCGGATGGCGAGTTTTCGGGCTGATGGCAAACGAATAGTGTTTCGAACCGCGGATCGCACAGTGCAAATCAAGATGCCAACGCGTCTCTTCGTCCGTATCCGCAAAAAAGTCTTTCACCAAGATTTTCAGCGTATCGGCAATCACCAGCTCTTTGCTCATCGGGTAATCTTTGTCGTCAAACAAGCGATTGAGGTTCTCTTCAATAAATCGCGTATGGGCATTGGTGGCTTCTGGGTGAGCAATGATAAACAAGCAACGTGCTTTGACTGATTGAAATCCCGTTTCAATGTCACGAACGATCTTGTCGACCAACTCCATCGGCGCCGTTTCATCACCGTGGATCCCAGTCGAAATAATCATATTTTTGCTGCTGGCGGTGTAACTGGCCGGAATGACTTCTAACACACCGCGCTGATGCAGCTTAAGTTGCACCCCACTTGGCAGCGTCGTTGTTTGCGCATCAACGGCCTGCTGCATATCTAGGGTGTCTAACAAAAACGATTGGCGAAACAGAGAATTCGTCATGCGTTACTCCTTAATTGCACGGCGGTATGTTAATAAAATGTTTTGATGATTTATGTTGCTAGGATCCCACTTATGAAGACGAATCAATAAAATGAGTGCAAAACAGGCAAATCATACTTTCTTTTTATATGCAACTACAAAAAGCTTACTTCTTATTGAACAATAACAATACGTTAGGGAGCGAACTCTATCACATCCCTAACCATTTTCGTTATAGCTGGATCAAGTTATCTTACTGCGACACTTTTGCCAGCAAACGCTCGAACTCATCCACTTTGGCGCTGATCAGATCAATACTCTTTTGCCAGAACTCGTCTTGAGTTAAATCCATCGCCAAATGCTGAAACACCACGGCTTCCGCCATCATTGAGCCTGTATCACGCAGCAGCGAGACATAGTCTTGATAGAACTGCTCGCCTTTTTCACTGCGCTGGGCGTAAATGCCTTTGGAGAACAAGTAACCAAACAGATACGGGTAATTGTAAAAACTGATATCAGAAATCGAGAAATGCAACTTACTGGCCCAGAAATAGGGATCGGGCTCTGACATCGCTTCGCCATACCATTCTTGCCAAGTGCTGCTCATCAACGCACACAGCTCATCGGCCGATAGTTCGCCGTCAGTGCGCTGCTGATAAAAGGCTTTTTCAAACTCATAGCGCACCGGAATGTTGATCATCAGCGCCAACGCAGACGAGAGTTCTTCCCACAGCATTTCCAACTTCTCTTCGTCGCTTTGCGCCTTGGCAATCAAGTAGTCCTGCACAATGTTTTCAGCAAAAATCGACGCGGTCTCGGCCAAGGTCATTGGGTAACGGGTCTGACACAAGGGCATATCTCGCATCACCCAATTATGGAACGCGTGGCCGAGTTCATGCGCCAACGTCATCAGATCGGAACGGCTGCCCGCCCACGTCATAAACACCAAAGGCGTTCGGGTCGCCGCAAGTTTTGTGCAATAAGCGCCCAAGCGTTTGTTGTCGCCGGGAGCGGCATCAATCCAGCCATTTTCGACCATCATGTCGACAAACGTTGCCATCTCAGGATCGACTTGAGCGAACGCCGCGCGGATCACCTCAATCGCTTCTTCAAAACTATAGACCTTGGCTTCTCCCGAAAAAGCAGGCATGGCGGCGAGATGATTCCACGGCTTCATCTCGTTTAAACCATGCACTTTCGCCATTAATACGCCTGCTTTTTGACCCACGTGGCGATTTTGTCTGGTCACCGAGATCATGGTCTCCAACGTCTGCGGCTGAATACGACTGCTGTACAAACTGGGTTCAAGGAAGTGAATATCGCGCTGGTGAGAGCGTTTTTGATACTCGGTTAAACGCCAACCGGAAAGCGCATTTAAGATCGCGGCAAAGGTTTCGCGATGCGTCGCCATTGCTTGTTGAATACCGCGCCACGCGCTCTCCTGACGCGCGAAGTCCGAGCCATATAAAATCGCCGCGGCTTGAGAAAAGCCGAGGGTCTGCTCTTGGCCGTCTGCCAGTTTAAGATTGACTTTCAGCGTCCCTGTCAGGTTGTCGTATAAGCGTCCCCAACCGTCACGGCCATCCACTGCCATTGCTGAGAGCAGTTGCTCTTGTGCCACACTCAAGCTTTGATCCGCCAACTTACGCAACTGCGCAATCGCGAACGCCTGTGAAGCGACATCTGGATTATCACTTTCTAAAACATCAACGATGAAATCGTCATCGGCGTGCATTAAGGCCAACTCGTACGGGCTAAACGCTTGATCCATTTCTGAACTGAGTTTGGCCATTCGGCCAACGAGTGCTTTCGCTTCGGCATGGGTCACATCGACTGACGTGTGACAGTTGGCAAAGGTATAAATGGTTGAAAGTAAACGGCCTGCCGCTTCTTTAGTGACGATGGCGTTTTGCATTACGCTGACCACTTCTTTTTGCGAAGCTTGGGTTTTGAGCAATTTAATGCATTGCTCGATCAGCTCTATATCTTGTTCGATGCGTTCATCGCTTAGATCGGCGTAAGCGATGGTGAGATCCCAACTTGGCGCTGTCATGCTGTTTTCCTTAATCAAATCTGTCTTTATTACGAATTTGCTTTGTCTGTTCGTCCCTGAGCCGCAGCGGCAGCGCAATGCTTTTCACCGTAGGGTAAGAGGCCCCGTCGCTATCGGTGAACAAGCTGATGTGCGTCAGGCTTGCGTTTTCAATGGTTAAACGTTGATACCAATGAGGATTTCGCCAGTCTACACCCAAAAGGTGGGCGAGAATAAGGCGAATGACGCCGCCGTGAGTGATGATTAACACTTTATCAGCTTGTGAGGTGACAATCTGCGACCAAGCATGAATCACTCTGTGTTGAAAATCAGCCAGACGCTCTCCCCCGGGCAGTTCGGTGTGGGCAGGGTCGCGCGAAAAGGCGTTGAGTAAAGGCCACGGGTAATCTTGCTGCGCAAATGGCCGCCCGTCGAGTTCGCCAAAGGCCATTTCTCGCCAGCCACCGTCAACCACCAGCAGTGTGCCGAGCAAACTACCGACCTGCTCAGCCAACACTCGGCAACGGCTCAGCGGAGACGTGACAATCCGAGTGAGCGGAATGATTTGCTCTTGCGTTAGCTGCTCGCACAAGGCTCTCGCTATCGCGTGTTGCATCTTGGGGTCTACTTTTGCATCGCTGGCTCCGTAAAGGCCCGGCGGCGCAGTGGTTTTTCCGTGGCGAAGCAGATAAATCTCTTTACTAGACATGTCATTCAGCCTTCTTCAAGTCCAGTGGCAATCCGGCAGCGACCAGTGTTACTTGCTGGCAGATTTGCGCTAGCCGCTGGTTCATTCGCCCGGCATTATCGACAAACAGGCGGCTCACTTTACCCATCGGCACCACGCCCAACCCCACTTCATTGGACACCAGTACCACGCTTGCCGGACAAGCGATTAACGCTTGGCAAAGCTGCGCCACTTTCTCTTCGAGCTGCGCGTTATCCGCCTGCTCTGCCAGTTCAAACAGCCAGTTATTGAGCCACACCGTCAAGCAATCAATCAGCACCACATCTTGCGCTTCGAACCTTGCCAGATACTCTGCTAGCAACAGCGGCGCTTCGTGCTCTTGCCAACCTTTGCCACGCTGCGCTTTGTGATGCGCAATCCGTTCGCTCATTTCATTATCAAACGGCACCGCCGTGGCCAGATAGTGAAGCGTGCCAGCGCTTTGCTCACACCAATTGCGCACCAGCGCTTCCGCGTAAGACGATTTCCCTGAGCGAGCTCCGCCGAGTATTAATGCTTTCATTTACCGCCTTAACCGTTATGGATCATCACAATCAGCACTAGATAGATCCCAAGTTCCATCAATTGCTGCGCAGCGCCAAGGCAATCCCCCGTAAATCCGCCAAGCCGCGCCATCAACCAACGCTTAAAGCCGATACGAAATAGCGCAGCAACGAGCAGCAGCAACAAACCTTTCGCCATGCCCAGGGTCAGGGCCGCTATTACACCACAAAAGAGCAATACCGCCAGATCGAACGAGGATTGTGCGCTGGCAAGCGGTTTGCTCTTACTCTGGTCTGCATCACTGACGTAAGGCATATCATAAATCAGCGACGCCGCCACCGCTCGGCTTAAGGTATAAGCAACGATGAGAATCAGGACAAAATCCGCTTGGCGAGCCAATGTGGTGAGAAAGACAAATTTACCTAGCAGTGCCATGGTCAAGGTTGCACTGCCGTAAGTGCCGATACGACTGTCTTTCATGATGGTGAGGCGCTTTTCTACTGTCATACCGCCGCCAATGCCATCCGCCATGTCGGTGAGTCCGTCTTCATGAAACGCGCCGGTCAGCAACAAGCTGCAAGCGATCATCAACAAGATAGCCACCTGAAACGGCACAAGTTGTGCGGCCAAGGTGTAAAACAGCGCGCACAAACTACCAAGCAACGCACCAACCAAGGCAAAATAACGCCCAGATTGATTCATTCGCTCGGGGGAATACGGCGTGTTGGCTGGCACTGGCAAGCGGCTGAAAAAACTCAGCGCCAGACAAAACAGTTCGAACTGGTAACGAAGAAACGCCATTTACACCGTGACTCCTGCACTCTCAAAACTGGCCATCTGGTTGTAAAACTGTGCCGCCGCTTTGATCAATGGGTACGCCAGCGCGGCGCCAGTGCCTTCTCCCAAGCGCAAACCGAGGTCGATCAGCGGCTGTGCGTCTAACAGCTGCAACACGATTTGGTGCCCCTGCTCTTCTGAGCGATGGGCAAACAGCAAGTAATCTCGTACGTTTGGCTCCAGCAGCGTGGCAATATAAGCGGCCACCGAAACAATAAAACCATCGACCAATACTGGCGTTTTATGCTGCTCAGCGGCCAAAAATGCCCCCACCATAGTGACAATCTCAAACCCGCCCACTTGCGCCAGCACTTCTTTTATGGGCAACTCATAGCAGCGACCGACGCCCTGTGCCACCAGTTTGATCTTCAATGACAACTGCTCTGCGGAAATGCCGGTCCCTTTACCGACACAGTGATCCACTTCGTGTCCAGACAGCGCGCTCAGCAGCGCTGCTGCCGAACTGGTATTGGCGATGCCCATCTCGCCAAACATCAACAAATCCGCCCCGAGCATGCAGCGCTGCTTAACAATCTCTGCGCCATTGCTTAAACCTTGTTCGACTTGCTCAAGGCTCATCGCCGCTTGCTGAGCAAAATTGTGCGTTCGCTCGCCCAAGCGACGCAACAGTAAATTGGGTGCTGTCTGCGTCACCGGATACAAAATGCCACAGTCGATGACCGTAAGTTCAATATCGTTGCCGCGACAAAAACAGTTGATCGCCGCACCACCAGCCAGAAAGTTCAGCACCATCTGCTGCGTCACTGCGCTGGGCGCGATGCTAACCCCTTCATCCGCGATGCCGTGGTCACCAGCAAACAGCAACATTTGCGGTTTGCGCAGTTCAATCTGCACCGCCACTTGGCTTTGGCCTTGACTTTGGATGAGCGCCAGTTGCAACGCCACTGTCTCCAATTGGCCGAGAGCGCCAAGCGGCTTGGTTTTGTTGTCGATAATGTGTTGAATTTGCGCGGCGAATTGTTGATCTAACATGACGTCCTCTGTCTTAAACTGACGGGAAAAAAGAAGTGACCTAGTGTAACCTCTAGCGACAGCGGATCGCCAGCGCTAAGCTAATGATAGTAAAGACGACTTGCTGAACACTATGAGCAGCGAATCAATTAGGAGTAACGATGAGTATCAATCAGGACAATCACTGCGTAATCATTGCTGGCGCGACTGGGTTGGTTGGCTCAAGGCTACTTCAGCACATTTTGCAGCATGACGCGATTGGCACCGTCTACGCCTTAAGCCGCCAGCCGCGAAAAGTCGCGCATACTGGCAATGACAAGGTACATTTACTGCTCGACCCTGAGCTCAAAATTACCGCTTGGGATGAGAGTTTACCAAGGCCCACCATCGGTTTTATCTGCTTGGGCAGTACGCGAAAGCAAGCTGGCGGCCGGGCAAAACTGCGCCAGGTGGACTTTGAACTTGTCTGCCATGTAGCACAAAGCATGAAGGTGCTTGGCGTGTCCAAGTTGGCCGTCGTCTCCAGCTTGGGCGCAGATGCACATTCTCCGTTCCACTATCTAAAGTGCAAAGGACAGATGGAAAATGCGTTGATGCAGATGGCGTTTGAACAACTGGTGATCGTCCGGCCCGGCCCTTTGCTGGGAGCGCGCGAGCAGCAGCGCCAAGACGAAAAATGGCTGCAATGCCTGATGCGACCAATCACACCTTTGCTACGCGGCCGGCTACACAACTGGACACCCGTCAGCGCAGACACGGTCGCCGAAGCAATGCTTTATCGCACCTTCAGCCACCCCCATCGCAAAATAGAGATTTTGCATAAACTTGAGATGGAACAGTTGTTGTCACCGTTTCGCTAGGTTTTACGCTGCGAGTCGGGTGTATAACCGTTTGATGGTCTTTGCCCTTTCTGAGCTTGATGCCCAGCGAAGTCGTTGCCAGCGCTGGCGTGCAATGGTCTAATACACCTTTTGCAGCTCTCAATGGTACGCCGGATGCACCAGGATAATCAGCCTACATTCTTCTTTTTTGATTATGAAACTTGGGGAATAAGCCCCGCTAAAGACCGCCCTTCCCAGTTTGCGGGGGTACGCACCGACGAAAATTTCAATGTGATTGGCGAGCCGCTGGTTATCTACTGCCGATTGCCAAGCGACTATCTTCCTGCGCCAGAAGCGGCCTTGATTACCGGCATTACTCCGCAAAAAGCGATGCAAGAGGGGCTGTCTGAGCCCGAATTTATTAGCAAAATCCATGCAGAGCTGTCAAAACCCAACACCACCAGCCTTGGCTACAACAGCATTCGTTTTGACGACGAAGTCACTCGCTATACCTGTTATCGCAATTTCATCGATCCTTACGCGTGGAGCTGGCAAAACGGCAACTCGCGCTGGGATTTGCTGGATGTGATGCGCGCTTGCCACGCCCTTCGCCCAGAGGGCATTACTTGGCCGGAAAATGATGAGGGCTTTACCAGCTTCAAACTGGAGCATCTGTCCGTCGCCAATGGCATCGAACACAGCAACGCGCACGACGCGATGGCCGATGTCATTGCCACCATCGAAATGGCCAAAAAGCTCAAAGCGGCCCAGCCGAAACTGTTTGATTACTTTTTCAACATGCGCCACAAACGCAAGCTGAATGCGCTGATTGATATCGTCAATATGACCCCCTTGATGCACGTATCCGGCATGCTTGGCCGTGAATGCCAGTACACCAGTTGGGTGGTACCTTTGGCTTGGCATCCGACCAATAACAACGCAGTGATCGTGATCGATTTGGCGAAAGATCCACAGCCACTGTTTGAGCTAAGCGCCGAGCAGTTACACGAGCGGCTCTATACCAAGCGAGAAGATCTTGACGAGCTGCTGCCAGTGCCAGTGAAATTGGTACATCTCAATAAATGCCCCATTTTGGCCCCTGCAAAAACGCTGACGGCAGAAAATGCGGCGAGCATTGGCATCGACCGCGAGCAGTGTTTGGCCAACTTAGCACAGATCCGTCAACACCCAGAAGTGCGTGAAAAGTTGGTGCAACTTTTTTCCATTGAACGCGAGTTTGCCGATAGTGACGATGTCGACAGTAAATTGTACGACGGTTTCTTCTCACCAGCCGATCGCGCCGCGATGGAGATAATTCGTCAAACCGAGCCAAACAACCTCGCTGCGCTCGACATCACCTTTAACGACAAGCGTATTGATCCGCTGCTGTTTCGTTATCGTGCGCGTAACTATCCGTGGACATTGGATGAGAGCGAACAACGTCGCTGGGCCAACCATTGCCGAGAGTACTTCGAAAGTCGTATTGAAGAGTACATGCTCAATTTGGAAAACTTGGTGCATGAGCACGAAAGCGATGAAAAGAAAATAGCGATATTGAAATCGGTTTACCGCTATACTGAGAGCTTGATCTCATAATTATCGAGCGCCATACGGCGTTGACTTAGCAGTGTGTTTCTACTCAAGATGAAATTCTCTTTGAAAACCCTACTTGGCCTGATGTTGTCATTTGGCCTTATTTTTCTTTCGCTCAGCATCGGCATGGCGATTTCCCACTGGCTAGAAACCTCCATTCCTGCCAGCGTGATTGGCATGCTGGTGCTGTTTCTCGCCATGGCGAGTGGGCTGGTTAAAGTCGAGTGGGTCAAGCCGGGCGCAAGTCTGTTGATCCGCTACATGATTTTACTTTTCGTGCCAATCAGCGTGGGTTTAATGGAGCATTTCGATCTGTTACTCGCCAACGCGCTGCCCATTTTAGCCAGTGCGATTGGTGGCACCTTGATCGTCTTGGTCAGCCTCTCTTGGCTACTTGATCGCATTTTGCGTAAGGAGAGCTAATATGTGGTTACTGGTTACTCTCCTGGTGTTTTTCTTTGCCCGCTGGCTGGCGATAAAAATCAACAAGCCGTTGGCGAACCCTTTGCTGATCAGCATCGGCATTTTGATCCCGCTGCTCACTTATCTGAAAATCCCGTTTGAACGCTATTACGCCGACAACCAGTGGATCAGTGACATGCTGCAACCCGCTGTGGTGGCGCTGGCTTATCCGCTTTACGAGCAGTTGCCGCAAATCAAAGCCAATTGGCGCATCATCACTTTCGCTTGCCTGATCGGCAGTGTGATGTCGATGATGACCGCGACCGCTATTGCTGTGCTGTTTCACGCCGACATCACGCTTATCGCCAGTTTACTGGGGAAATCAGTCACCACACCGATAGCGATGGAAATTTCCAGTCAGTTGGGCGGCGAAGCGGCGGTTGCTGCCATCCTCGTGCTGCTGGTTGGCTTATTTGGCGCGATTCTCGCCTATCCTATTTACAACTTTATTGGCATAAAACACCCGATCGCACGTGGTTTAACCATGGGCACGGTATCGCATGCACTCGGCACCGCCACTTGTGCGGAGAAGCAGCCTGGCGATGCCGCATTTTCTTCACTTGCTCTGGTCCTGTGCGGCGTGATCACCTCTATTCTCGCACCCAGCTTCTTCGCTTTCGCCCTTTGGGCATATCACTAATGGTCAGGCCCAATCTCGGGCCTGTACGCGTTGATCTTAAACCGTCAATCACTCGCTAAAATGGCAATATTGGTGTTAACTGTAGACTTTGAAAGATAAAAATCGCCTTGGAAAAAACTGCGACCTCGTTAACAGTTATTTTCGATGCAATCGAATACATGTGTGAGCTCACTCTAATTATGCAACGTGCAAATTCGTTGCATTTTTAAATGTGAGATAAATCACTGTAGGTTTTTGTCGTTCGCATAGAATATCCTTCCATGCAATAACAAGGATTCATCATGAAGAGTCGTATTGAACAAGCGCTAGCAAGCGCACCGGCATCAATTTCTCAATACCTTGCACCTATCGTTTCAGACGACCATTTTGACGCGACCCTTTCCAAACAGCAGTTCGATGAACTATTGGAAAAAACAGGACTGGCAGACAACGAACTGCGTGTCGCGCTGTTGCCTTTCGCGGCGGCTTATTCTTACGCCCCCATCTCAGAGTTCTATGTTGGCGCGATTGTTCGCGGTCTATCCGGAAAGCTCTATTTTGGCGCGAACATGGAATTTAATGGCGTACAACTGGGCCAAACCGTCCACGCCGAACAAGCGGCGATCAGCCATGCGTGGATGAAAGGCGAAGAAGGCATTGCTGACATCACCATTAACTTCAGCCCTTGCGGACACTGCCGCCAGTTTATGAATGAGCTCTCTACAGCGAAAGTGCTGAAAATTCAGCTACCTCAGCGCGACGAGAAAGTACTGCACGATTATCTGCCCGATTCTTTTGGCCCAGCTGACCTTGGCATTGAGTCCGGCCTGATGACGAAAGTCGATCACGGTTTTTCCACTGACGAGAGTGACGAGCTGCTCAAAGCTGCCATCTCGGCGATGAATCGAAGCCACGCGCCCTACACACACAACTTGAGCGGTGTCGCTCTGCAAGTGCGTAGCGGCAAAACCTATCTGGGTGCTTATGCGGAAAACGCCGCTTTCAATCCTAGCCTCCCACCGCTGCAAGTGGCCTTGATGCAACTGCTGCTCGACGGTGAACGCTTTGAAAACATCCAATCTGCTGCTTTGGTCGAGAGCCATAAAGGCAAAATCAGCCACCTTGCGTGCACCCAATCTACCCTTGAAGTGATCAACCCTGATATTCCGGTCACTTACCTCAATATCTAACGCATTTCCGTTTGCCCTGTTTTACGCAGGGCTTTCTTTTTTCCCCACTGGCAAACGTTTGCTTTGCTTGTGAATTTGGGTATCATCCCTCGCTGATTATCTTATTGCTCTCACTCTCTAAGGAAAAACAAACTATGTTCGGTACAGCTACCCGCGAAGGAGCAACTCGTGTACTACTGCTGGGTTCAGGCGAGCTCGGTAAAGAAGTGGCGATTGAGTGTCAACGCTTGGGTCTGGAAGTGATCGCCTGCGACCGCTATGCAGACGCTCCCGCCATGCAAGTGGCCCATCGCAGCTATGTGCTTAATATGCTCGATGGCGACGAACTGGAAAAAATCATTAAAGCGGAAAAGCCCGCCTTCGTCGTACCAGAAATTGAAGCTATTGCCACCGATAAACTGGTAGAGCTAGAAGAACAAGGCTTAAACGTGGTTCCTTCTGCCAAAGCCGCCAAACTCACCATGAACCGCGAAGGCATTCGCCGTTTAGCGGCTGAAGAATTAGGGCTAGTCACCTCGCCTTATCGTTTTGCTGATAACTACGAAGAGTTTGTCGCTGCGGTTGAAGCGGTCAATATCCCGTGCGTGGTTAAGCCCGTGATGAGCTCTTCTGGCAAAGGACAGAGCGTGATCACATCTGCCCAAGATATCGAGAAAGCTTGGCAATACGCACAAGAGGGCGGCCGCACTGGCGCAGGTCGTGTGATTGTCGAAGGGTTTATCGATTTTGATTATGAAATCACTTTATTGACCGTAAGAGCGGCTGATGGCGTGCACTTCTGCGCGCCAATTGGGCATCGCCAAGAAGATGGCGACTACCGCGAATCTTGGCAGCCACAAGCCATGTCAGAAAACGCGCTTAAAGCCGCAGAGTACACTGCTGAAGAAGTCGTCAACGCCTTGGGTGGCTACGGCATTTTTGGCGTTGAGCTGTTTGTTAAAGGCGATAAAGTGATCTTCAACGAAGTGTCACCTCGCCCTCACGATACTGGCATGGTAACTATGATTTCTCAGGAAATGTCGGAATTTGCATTGCACGTACGCGCCTTTACTGGAATGCCGATTGGCAAAATCGTCCAGTACGGTCCTTCCGCTTCAGCGGTGGTACTTGGCAACGGCAAATCAGCCAACATCCGTTTCGATGGGATTGCCGATGCACTCGAAGCGCCGCAAACACAACTGCGTTTGTTTGCCAAGCCGGATATCGACGGGCGTCGTCGCCTTGGGGTTGTCCTCACTCGTCGCCAAGGTTTAGAAAAAGCGATTCAAGGCGCGATAGACAGCGCGAAAAAAGTAAAAGTGATTTACTAAACTGGGACCGTTTCAAGCGATACCATTCTCATGACTGAAAAGGGTTGGCATTTCGCCAACCCTTTTACTTTCAATTCAATTAGGCAATAGATTCAATCAAGTAAACATGCTCAGCAAACCGACTTAACCCTTTTGGCGCAATTTTAGGATGACGTTCATCGGCAATGTCTTCAAACAGATGTGTCACCTTCATACCCGCGAAAAGGCGCTCTACTTCGCTTTGCGCGACGCTAAAAGGCGGTCCTGACATCTCTTCTTGCGGATAATCCAAGGTGATCAACAAAATCCGCCCACCCGGGTTTAATAGCGAACGCACTCGCTGCACGTATTCAAGCCGCATCTCTTGGGGCAGCGCAATCAAGGCTGCGCGATCATAGACAATGTCTGCTTTGGAAAGCGGCGCCGTGAAGAAATCACCAGCATAAATGGCAAGTTCATCAAACTGATACAGCTCATGTTGGCCTGACAGTGTGGTCACCGTCGGGGTGTAAAAGTGCTCTGCAAAAAACGCCCGAACCGCAATTTGGCTGAGCTCTGCCCCTTCGACGTGGTCATGTTTTGTCGCCAACCAAGCTAAGTCTTCCGATTTACCACACAGTGGCACAAGTACCTGTTCACTGCGCTTAGGCTTTGTTTCCTGCCAGAAGCGCACCAGCAGAGGATTAACGTCTTCGAGGTGGAAACCGATATGATTGGCGGCCCATTTGCTGTGCCAAAATTCTGGATCTCTCATGGCTATCTTTCTTTCAAAGTGACTTTCGCCCTAGCCTAACCAAAAAGAAGCGCTGAAAACAGAAAAATGTTAAGCCCATTCACCTTGTGTTAATCGAACGACGTTAAATTAGCAACTAAACGGAAAAGACGACGTCGAAGACGGTAACCATAACAACGTGATGCGGAACACAGTTAAACAAGGTATTAACTCGCAGGTCTTGTTTTTTGTCATCACACCCCAATTAATTAGATAGCTTGATTTGTGTTTTAGCCTTTACCTGCATCGTTTACTAGGACAAACAAGTTAAGGAGAATGAATGAGCTTACTTCTTCGTACTACCGCACTGATGCTTTTGTTACTGAGCCGTGCTCCCGCATTTGCGGCTATTCCAAACGACCCCTCGAATCAAGAAGAGCCGCGGGCAAATAGCCAAGGTCAGGTCTCTTCCAAGCTTTTCCGCCACAGCCTGAGTGGTTTATACGGCATTCAATCGACTGATACGCAGCCCACTCAGCCCTACAGCGACTTCGACATTCTTTACAGTAAAGCGCACCAAGCCCAGCTTGAGTTGGAAACCATTGTCAAAAGCACGGCCCTGCTAACCGATACTCATCCCTATTTTGCAGGGGTAAAATCGGCGCAACGAGCTAAAGAGAAAGTCGCGTTAGAGTTGCACGGTGATGCGAGTCGAATCACTGACTTGGCTCGCGCAACGATTGTGGCCAATGACGTAGCTAGCCTAGTGAGTGTATACGAGGCTTTATCGCGAGAAACTCGCATTGTTAAAGTGAAAAACCGCTTCAAAACGCCAGCCGAGTCAGGCTACCGTGATTTGAACCTGTTGGTGCGTTTGCCCAAAACCAACCTAGTGGCTGAAGTGCAATTGCACTTAAAAGCGATTGCGGATGTAAAAAGTGGTCCAGAGCACGATCTGTATGAGCAGATCCAAACCATGGAACGTCAAGCTTGCGCAGCTCAGCGCGACTTAAATGAAATGGAGATGGCCGCAATCAAACAACTGAGGAATCAATCGAAGAACCTTTACCAAGAGGCTTGGCAACCGTATTTGACTACACATCTAGAAGCTGCGTAAAACACTAGATCAAATGGCCAGCTTGAAAAGACAAAGACCACGCATTGCGTGGTCTTTGTATTGGGAAATCGATCAAGGTTTTATATTCTCAACCCTGGCTTTCAATTTTTGCCCCGGACGGAACGTGACAACACGTCTGGCTGTGATTGGAATGTCTTCGCCTGTTTTCGGGTTACGGCCAGGTCTTTCATTCTTATCACGTAAGTCAAAATTACCAAAACCTGATAGTTTCACCTGCTCGCCGTTTTCCAGTGCTTTACGAATCTCTTCAAAAAACACCTCAACCGTTTCCTTGGCGTCCCGTTTACTGAATCCAAGTTTCTCAAACAGGTTCTCTGCCAAATCGGCTTTTGTGAGCGCCATAAAAACTTTCCTCAAAGCTATGTTAAACCTTGCTACACCGTAGGTAGCGCCAAACCAATTTGCCCTACCAATCAACAACATATCGGGCTTACATCGGAAAGTGTATGCCAAGCTTCTGATTTACGCCAACTTTTTATTTGATCTAAATCTCGCCGTGCTACGATAAATCCCACAGTTTTCGGTTGGTTTTTGAAGGATTGCAACAAAAAAACTAATAAAGCATTCACTCATAAAGATATTTTCACCAAAAAAATGAAATTTATCAGCAAATAAATCTATTTGATATTTTCGATATCAATGGATTATTTTTTGTTCATCAAGAGAAAACTTCTTACTTAATCAGTGGCTTGTGTTAGCAACCTAATGCACATCATCACACGAACTCCCAGTGATTTATGTCAAAATCACTGGCTTCACAGCAAGTCAATTTGCTCTGCATCTTGAACACAAATCATACCCAAGGCACACAACTGCTCAATCACCTCTGGTGCCGATTCAGCAAAGACGGCTTTAGTGGCTGCCAAGTTCAACACGACGCGAAAACCCGACGCGATAAGTTGCTCAATCGATTTTTTCACGCAGAAATCGAGCGCTAAACCGCCAACGATCACCGTGTCAATTTGATTGGCACGCAAAAACTCAATGCCACCCGTGGATAATTTTTCTGCCTGATCGTGATAAAACGCGCCATAAGGATGCGCATCAGGATCGATGCCTTTATTGATTTGAAAGTCGTATTCACGTACCGATGGGAGCCCTGGAAGCAACTCGACACCCGGCGTGCCAACCACACAATGCGGATTCCATTTGATGTCTACTTCCGGCAACCCCACCGGATCGAGCATATTGGCGGGGGTTTTTGCTTCCCACGATGCGCCCGGAGGGTGCATATCACGCGAGACTAGCTTCAGCTTGGTTTTTTGATGGTTGCGTGTCAGTTCATCAACGATTTCTAGCGCACCAGTGACGGGCAGCTCCAACGGACACAACTCGCTAAACCCCTTCTGCGGGTCCACATCTAGTGCGGCTGTCGTTTCTCTGTTAATACGAATCATGGTAATTATCCTCGTTGGTCTAACGTAAACAAGTCTGAAAATAAGTGACGTGTTTATCAGCCAAACTATAAACTTGAGCAGGTTTGCCACCTTTGCCTTTATTACTGGCGGCTATCTTGTTGGCACTTTCAATGACCCCAGTATCGATAAGACGCCGTTTAATGGTCATGCGATTGACTTCCACACCAAACTGGGCATATGCGGAAATGATGTCAGAGACGAGAAACTCTTTTTCCAAAGCAAACAGCAACACCGAGGTGTATTCAATCGCCGCTCTGAGTTTTGTCCATGCCAGTTTGATTAAATCGGCATGGTCAAAGGCCAGCGCCACTTCACCGTTTAAAATACGCTCAAGCGCAAACCAACCCAGCTGTTTGTCGCACAACCCGCAATTATCTATCTGTTCCACATTGGTTTTATTGAGTAGCGCGTAATGAGCGATCGTCACACTCCACCCTTCTGGATCTCGTTTCGGGTTTCCGTCCACCATCGGCTCACTGATGTAATGGGGATAAGTGTGAATTTTCTGTCGGCAGATGCGCCTTCTCGCTGAATCAAAATCCGCATCCGCAGCCTGTCCTCCCTGAGCGCTCAGATCGTGTTCAAAAACAAATCCACCCGGAATCGACCACATGCCAAATTGAGGCCGTTCAGGATTGTTGCGCTTAATCAGCAACACGTCTAATCCGTTTTCGCCCAATTTCAGACAAATCATATCAATGGTGACTATCATTCGACGTCTCTCAAAGCATTGTTCTGCCAATACCTTACTGATGGTGTTGTTTGAGGTCAATATGAAAGTAACGATTTGTTATTAACTGCGAGCACACTCAATTCACGCCTAACCTAAGAGAGCGGTCATGCTTATTGAGTATTGCTTGCTTAGTGTCGTACAAGCCTTGTCAATAAGGCAAATCGTAGTTAATAACAAAGTTTGACAAACCAAGATGAGTTAATTAGAGTTCAGCCATACTTACAAACAAGATGTTCTTAACCTAGTTTGGGTGGAGAGGATTTCATGAGCACAACACTTTTTCTATCGCCTATCATTCAGAGCGCTCTCGATCTCGATGTGTATAAAATCAACATGATGCAAGCGGCGTATCGCTTCTACCCAGACACGCAGGTACGTTATGAACTGATCGTGCGCTCCGATGATGATCTCTCTGATTTGATTGAAGAAGTTCGCCAAGAAATTGAAAAGCTGGCACTGCTCACCTTTACAGCCGAACAAATCGCATACTTAAAAAATCAAGCGTCTTACTTAACAGGCGAGTTTCTCGAATACCTGCGCCATTTCCGCTTTGTGCCGCAACAACAAGTTCTGCTTGAGACAGTGCCCAGCCAGAGTGGTCAATCCCAACTGCGCGTTGCTATCCAAGGGATATGGCACGAAACCATCTTGTACGAAACCTTGGTGATGAGCATTATCTCCGAAGTGAGAAACCGTCGCCGCTGGCATAACATCCCCTACTCGCAGTTTGAGCAAGTGCTCTCTGATAAAATCAGCCAGTTAAAAAATGAACTGCAACAGCGCCACATCGACAATTTCCGTTTTTCTGAAATGGGCACGCGTCGACGTTTCAGTGCCAAGGTGCAACGGGATACGTTGGACTACTTACGCACTCATGTTCCTGAGCTGCTTACTGGCACAAGCAATTACCATTTAGCCCAAGAATTTGCACTCACCCCTATTGGCACAGTGGCGCATGAGTGGTTTATGGCACATCAAGCGCTCGTCAATGTACAAGACTCACAACGCGTGGCATTAGATAGATGGCTCGCAGCATTTTCAGGCCATTTGGGGATTGCGCTTACTGACACCATCGGCATCGATGCGTTTTTGCAGGATTTCAACGCACAAAGAGCCAATGCTTATGTCGGCGTTAGGCACGACTCTGGCTGCCCATTCACTTGGGGCGACAAAATCATCAGCCACTATCAATCGCTTGGTATTGACCCGTTGAGCAAAACGTTGATTTTTACTGACGGCCTGGATTTTTCCCGCGCGCTGGATATCTGCGAGTACTTTGCTGGCCGTGCGCAAATCAGCTTCGGCATTGGCACATTCCTCGCCAATGACATGGGCGATTGGCAAAATGCGCAAGGCGAACGCTATCAACCGCTTTCCATGGTGGTCAAAATGGCTGAGTGTAACCGCTCGCCCGTCGCCAAAATCAGCGACGAACCAGAAAAGGCGATGTGTGAAGACATCTTCTTCCTGCTCAACCTCAAGCAGCGCTTTGGCCTCCCACTTGAGATGGATGACGTGATCGCCACCCTGACCAGTTTACAAAAGACGCAGAGCATTTCATTTCAGCATGTCGCGTAGTAGTACTCATATCGCTCCACAGAGACGCCGACACGACTAAAGCTGCTGTAAGAACTCAGACAAAGGCACTGGCTTAGCGAATAGAAATCCTTGCAGATAGTGCACATCGTGATGTCGCAAATACTCAACTTGCTCCTCACATTCAACGCCTTCGGCAATAAGATTGAGAGACAGACGCTTGGCAAGTTCAATCGTGCTTTCAACTAGGTGTTCAGCGACCGGGTCTGCGCCTATGTTTTTGATAAATATCTGATCAATTTTTAAGTAATCTAAGTCGATTTTTTGCAGGTTGATCAAACTCGAGTGCCCTGTACCAAAATCGTCGATGGCAATTTTACAGCCCAGTTGCTTGACTTTGCGGAACAAAACATCTGTGGCATCAGAAAACTCAAGCACCTCTCGCTCGGTTAATTCAAGTACCAATATGGCTCTATCGCAATCAACGAGATTATAGAACGCCTGACATTCAGTAAAAAGATCGTCATTCTTACAATGCTGGGGAGAAATATTGATCCCAACATGAAATTCGTTCGGCAAAACATCTCTATATGCTCGTAACTGTCGCGCCGTTTCTTTAAACAATAACTGTGTCATCGGAATGATAAGTCCAGATTCCTCCGCTTGAGGAATAAAAAGATCCGGCCTGACGAGCCCCTGAATCGGATGCTGCCAGCGCATCAAGATCTCAATACCCGTTATTTCTTTGGTTTCAGCATTTACGATAGGCTGAGCATAAGGAATAAATTCATTCTGTCGAATAGCACGTTGCAGCTCTGCATCTAATGTTTTGGGACGGTTTGCAAGCCACCAATAGCACAGAGAAAACGAGCCCTGCATAAACAGAATCAAGAGGATATAAAATTTTCGCTCGTGCCAAAAAGCATTCCAAGTGGATGGATAAGAGAAACCGGATTGAATGGCAAATGGAAACTGACTGGACTGAGTATGTTGAAAAATAATCAGTCCTTCTGTGGGGTCTTGCCGTGTCATTCGGCCCTGCTCATCCAGCCAAGCATCACCGATTTTTAAGAACATAGAGAGTGCTTCAGCAGAAGATTGATTTAACGCGTGGCGAATATGCAGGCCATCAATACCACTCAACGACACTTTATTATCCTGGGTTGTGCGCACGACAACCAGTGGATGCTGTGATTCCACTTTACTCCCTTTCATTAATAGCAGCTCTCCAGAGACATACGCTTGCGGCGTGTCGATAAATGAACGCTCTCCCCACAGCGAAGTGCAATATATTTTATTATGATGCGCTAAGTTTGTGGTTCTAACAAAAGGTGTCGTGGCAACTATTTTCCGCAGTTCAACAATAACGTCATCACAACTTTCTCCATTGCTAACAATAGATAATGTTTTTTGATTCGCTTCTTTTCCGTAGTTAAGAATAGATTCGATTTCTAACGCTATTTTCTGTGTATACTCTTGTGATTTCTCTTTGTGCAAACTAACAAAATAAAAATGGGAAACCTGTAAAATAAGAAAACAAGGTAGAACGGTAAGAAAGAGAAACTGAATCGGCTTTATTTGGCCTTTATTAATCATTATTTTCTTCATTATTATTTTAACCATCTCAAATAATTCATGTCTCTAATTTATTGCGGCAGACTCTACCGTATTCAGAATCTTGAAGTGTTAAGTATAAGTTATAATTTAAAAAAATAACGATAAATCTACTCAAAAATGTAGACGACATTATAAGCGGCAAACTGGATTGGTAAGGTGTTCTGTCGATAAAAAAACGGCCCATGTGGGCCGTTTGTCAAAGCTAAGTTCTGCTTGCTAGCAACTTATTGGTTTTGCGCTTAATCGCGCAGTGACGCACCGAATTTTTCAGCAACGTGCGCGACGATAGCATCAACCGCGCCTGCGATATCCGCATCTTCCAACGTGCGTTCGTTTGACTGCAGTGTCAGGGCGATAGCGAGGCTCTTCTTGCCTTCTTCCACGCCTTTACCGACATAAACGTCAAACAGTTTTGCCGCTTTCAGGAACTCGCCGCCCACTTCTAGACACGCGTTAACGATGTCACCAGATGCAACCGCTTCATCGACAACAACCGCGATATCACGACGGTTTGCTGGGTACTTAGACAATGCCACCGCTTCAGGGATCACTTTGCGATTGATGGCAGACCATTCGATCTCAAACACAATCGTGCGACCATTTAGACCGAACTTGCGCTCTAGTTCTGGGTGAACCGTACCAATCACACCGATTTCTTTACCATCAACGACGATAGCCGCTGATTGACCTGGGTGAAGTGCGGGATGTTTTACTGCCACGAAGCTGTATGCTTTGTCGTTTGCAGACAGCTCAAGAATCGCTTCCACATCGCCTTTCAGGTCAAAGAAATCCACCGTATTGGTGTCGATGTTCCAATGCTCTTCGCTGCGAGTACCGGCAATCACGCCCGCCAGCATCGGCTCTTGGCGCATACCGTTTTCCGCTGATTCACATGGAATGAAACGCAAGCCATATTCGAACAGACGAACGCGTGGCTGTTGGCGTTTTTGGTTGTGAACCACCGTATTTAGCAAGCCTTGAATCAGGCCAAGGCGCATCGCTGACATTTCTGCAGAAATTGGGTTTGGCAGAATGAGAGCCTCGACACCCGGAACAACCAGTTTTTGTTGCTCTGGTTCAACGAAGCTGTAAGTGATCGCTTCGTGGTAACCACGATCAACCAGCAAATCACGCACGCGTTTTAGTGGCAGTTTGGCTTCTTGATGATCGTGCATCTTCAGCGCAGCTGTTGGGTTTTGGTTTGGAATGTTGTCGTAACCGTAGATACGGCCCACTTCTTCCACCAAATCTTGCTCGATTGCAATATCGAAACGCCATGTTGGCGCTACCGCAACCCAGCCTTCAGCCGTGGTTTCGACTGCCATACCAAGACGCTCTAAGATTTCAACCACATCGCTGTCGGCAATGTGATGGCCCAGAAGGTTATCCAGTTTTGTACGGCGCAGTGCCACTTTGTTTGGCTTAGGCAAATCAGCTTGTGATTCTACCGCCACAACAGGGGCTACTTCACCACCACAGATCTCCACCAGCAGCGCGGTCGCACGCTCCATTGCGCTCACTTGCAGTGCGTAATCGACACCGCGTTCAAAGCGCATTGAAGAATCGGTGTGCAAGCCATAGCTGCGCGCGCGGCCACGAATGTGGTCTGGTGCAAAGAAGGCACACTCAAGCAATACATCTTTGGTTTCTGCGTTAACACCAGAGTGCTCACCACCAAAGATTCCCGCAATCGCCAGCGCTTTGTTGTGGTCTGCCACAACAAGAGTATCTGCATTGAGTTCTGCTTCGCTGCCGTCTAGTAGAGTCAGCTTCTCGCCCTGCTCTGCCATGCGCACCACAATGCCGCCTTCGATCTTCGCCAGATCAAACGCATGCATCGGTTGGCCTTGCTCAAGCAAGATGTAGTTAGTGATATCCACCACAGGGTCAATAGAGCGAATGCCACAACGACGCAGTTTTTCTTGCATCCACAGTGGCGTTTGCGCTTGAACGTTAACGTTCTTCACCACACGACCAAGGTAGCGTGGACACGCCGCCGGTGCTTTTACTTCGATAGAGACTTTATCTTCAATCGAAACCGCCACCGCTTCTACAGAAGGCTCGGTGACATCAGCACGGTTAAGTACGCCCACTTCACGCGCCATACCACGGATGCTGAAACAGTCGGCACGGTTAGACGTTAGATCCACGTCCACCGTCACATCGTTCAGAGCGAGGAAATCACGAAAATCCATACCCACTGGCGCATCTTGTGCCAGTTCCATGATGCCGTTTGATTCCACATCGATACCTAGCTCGGTAAACGAGCAAAGCATGCCGTGTGAAGGTTGACCACGCAGTTTGGCTTTTTTGATTTTGAAATCGCCAGGCAAAGTGGCACCGACGGTTGCCACGGCCACTTTCAACCCTTGGCGACAGTTGGCCGCGCCACAGACGATATCGAGAAGCTCTGCTTCGCCCACATCAACTTTGGTCACGCGTAGTTTGTCGGCATCTGGATGCTGACCACATTCTACAACGTGGCCAACTTTAACCCCGTTAAACTCGCCAGCCACAGGCAGAACATCGTCGACCTCTAGGCCAGCCATGGTAATTTGATGAGTAAGTTCGTCAGTGGTAATCGCAGGATTTACCCACTCACGAAGCCATGATTCGCTGAATTTCATTGTGCTTAAACCTCTGGATTACTTGAACTGTTTCAGGAAACGAAGATCGTTTTCGAAGAAGGCGCGCAGATCGTTCACGCCGTAGCGCAACATGGTCAGGCGCTCAACACCCATGCCGAATGCGAAACCAGAGTATTTTTCAGGATCGATGCCTACGCTGCGAAGTACGTTCGGATGAACCATGCCGCAACCCAGCACTTCTAACCATTTACCGTTTTTGCCCATCACATCAACTTCTGCTGATGGTTCAGTGAATGGGAAGTAAGAGGGACGGAAACGCACTTCCACTTCTTCTTCAAAGAAGTTACATAGGAAATCGTGCAAAATGCCTTTCAACTGCGCGAAGTTGACGTTTTCGTCAACCAGCATACCTTCCACTTGGTGGAACATTGGCGTGTGCGTTTGGTCGTAATCGTTACGGTAAACACGGCCCGGCGCAATGAAACGGAACGGCGGTTTGCCATTTTCCATGGTACGGATCTGCACACCAGAGGTGTGTGTACGCAACATCAGATCTGGGTTAAAGAAGAAGGTATCATGATCAGTACGCGCTGGGTGGTCTGCGGCAATGTTCAGTGCATCAAAGTTGTGGAATGCATCTTCAATTTCAGGACCAGACTCAACGTTAAAGCCAAGCTCACCAAAAAACTGTTCAATACGCTCAACGGTACGCGTCACTGGGTGCAAACCGCCGTTTTCGATACGACGACCCGGTAGCGTCACGTCGATCGTTTCCGACGCCAGTTTCGCCTCAAGCTCTGCTCGTTGAAGTGCATCTTTACGCACCGCTAAAGCGTGTTGAACAGCCTCTTTCGCTTTGTTGATCTCTTGACCCGCTTCACGACGCTCTTCCGGTGGCAATTTACCTAGGCTTTGCAGTTGAGCAGTTAGCTCGCCTTTTTTGCCCAGATACTGAACTCGCACTTCATCAAGTGCGACAAGCGACTGCGCGGCATCGATCGCAGCATTCGCGTTAGCAATGATCTCTTCTAGATGTTGCATCGTTTCCTCATCTACCTTTTGGTAGTGTCCATAAGGGAGTAATTGGTACTTTTTTGATAGTCGTACATAGTAGCTAAAGCCGCCACTAATGCCAAATTGAATTATTAAAAGAAGAGGTTATTGAATAAAAAGGCGTCAAAGCAGCACAATTCAGGCTTTATCAAACAAATTTGACGCCTGAATTGCGACAGGAAGATGAAACAGATGCGGTTATTGGACTTGATATTGGCAGGGAGGCATCCCCCTCGCGTTTTTCTCGGAAAAGTGCTCGCCCTGAGTGGTCATGACTCGGTTTTTGCCTTGGGATTTGGCGAGGTACACCGCGTCATCGGCCGCTTTGATCAGATCGGTGTAGGTTTGCATCTCTTTGGTACGCTGCGCCACGCCGACACTGATACTGCCGCGCCATGGCTCCATACCCGTTGGGATCAGTAAATTAGTCACCTGTTTGCGCACCAGTTCTGCAATATGCAGGCCGCCTTGCAAATCGGTATTGGGGCAGATAACCAGAAACTCATCGCCCCCCAAACGACACACAATATCGTCACTGCGGAAGCTGTGTTTTAAGCTGTGCGCTAGCTCTTTTAACACCGCATCGCCCGCGTCATGTCCGCAACTGTCGTTTACCTGTTTAAAGTAGTCGGCATCCACCATGATGCACACCATCATGTCGCTTTCGGTGTGATTCTCTTCCCACAGCTCTTTTAAGGTGCGAATGGCAAAACGCCGATTCGGTAATTTGGTCAGTGAGTCGGTAAACGAAAGCACTTCAAGTTGCTTGTTGGCTTCCACCAACTGACGGGTACGCTCTTCGACTTTTTGTTCAAGCGATTGATTGAGCATCAGCAGCTCACGGTTGCGTTCAGACACTTGCATAAAGAGCGCACTGAGGGCGTCTATCAACGGTTTGGTCGACGCATCGGCTTTGCGCTCTTCCTGCTCAAAAGCCGCTTGGGGAGAAAGACCCGATTCTATTGCGCGCACTTGCCTTGCCATATTTTGATCGATGCCAAGAATATGGTACGCCAGCCAGTGAATGAGGAAGTTGAGGAGTTGTTCGGCCGATTCACGATTTTGATCGCTAATGAAGCTTTGCATCGTCATGACATCGCTCATAAAAGCGCGATGGATCTGAATGTGGTGTTCTAGATGCTGATGGTAAATACCCGCCTTACGCATCAAGTTTTCTTCTTCTTTGAAGTGAAACTCCGCATAACGCGATAGCTCAAACAGCGCCATCTGGATTCCTTGCAGCGAGATGTTATTTTCCGATAGAAGCTCACCATATTTATTGATAAATCCCACCAGAAATTGATGCTGCTCGTCCACCTCATCAAGGCCCGTTTCGAAGTTTTTATCCCACTTGAATGAATTCAACATGCCATCCTTACTGCAGCTCCGCGATCACAGAACGTCGCCTATCGGTGCTCAAACTATAAGAGAATTTTATCCTCTTTAGCCAATAAGGGCTTTAGGCAAATGTTGAAAAAAAGAGGTAGATCGGATTTGAGCCACTATCTGTGCTCAGTTACTTATAATCCACCTCAATTATTCAGCGCAAAACTTGCACCACTAGCGAAAACAGATAACTAAAAATAATAGTCCATCGCCAGTTCAACAAAATCATCCCGACGCGCGAAGTAGAGTTGATCGCTTGGCGTGTCGTTGGCAAACAACCAAGCGTCCAAGCGCCATTTCCATTGATTGTTGATGCGCCGGCTCGCTTCCAGTTTGGCGTTGTACACATCGTGATTGTCGAGATCTTGCGTGACGCCCGCGAGCACTTCCGTTCCCTGCTCATCGTTAAACGCTAGGCGCATGCCAGCAAACAGATCGTTTTGACCAAGACTCTGCGCCTTGCTACCACGGCTGTCGTAAAGATATTCGGCAATCCACCCGACATCCATCTGGCTGTCAAACGCGCCAACCCAAGTGTATTCAAAACCCGTCACTACGGCGGTGTGGTTGTCTAGGCTGTCGCGATAAATGCTTTCTAGCTTCCACAGCCAATCTCCGACAATGCCTTGAACATCCAGCCCAACTTGGCTCATCTGCGCGTAGTAAGGATGAAGTTTCCCTTGCTGAAACTGGAAATAGGGGTCGCGGTTGGTGCCATGAAAGTAACTCAGCCCAAGATCCCAATCGCCAAGCATGCGAGTGTAACGTAGCGCATAGTCAAGATGGTGCTCTTTTCGGGACGATTCATAGCGAGCGTCTCCATCGACGACAGGATCGCTTCTCAGCCTCCCATCTTCGCCTGAAAAGGTGCGCTCGCGAAAATAGGGCAGCAGCATCGCATCAAGCGTGCCCCACTCTTTAACACTGGTTAAATGCAGCATCGGCTGGCCTAGCTTGTCTTCACCATCGACCGATTCCACCGCATCGGTTTGATTGACCACATCCACCAGATGCGCCGATTCCGTCACGCCCCAAAACACTTTGCCAATCCCTAGTCTGAGTTCGTAGTCACCCCAGTAGTTGAGGTACAGCGCTTCGCGAATATCGCCGTGGCTGCGCTCTTCATCCTCGCTGTCTAAGCGGTAAAAAGGCGTGAAGGTAAAACGACCATTCCCTTCTGCTTGTTGCCAGTCAAATTCGGGCTGCAACACCAACGCGCTCTGCCCTAAATTTTGCCCTTGCAAGCCCGATTGAAAAAACTGCCGATGCTCCACGCTAACCTGTCCAGCCAGCTCAACGCCAAAACAAGGTAAGGCGATCACCGTCGCAAGTCCGGAGGCCAAAATCTGGCCTCCATTGATTGTCCAACGCGTCATGTCACTCCCTCTTTATTTAATCCGTTTGAGTACATTCTGCTCAAAGTCGTCCGCACTCAGGCCAGTACGAAAGGCCAAATCGGTGGTCAAGAGTTCGGTGCTTTTGCCTGTTTGATGGTTGATCATGGTCATCTGGTGCGCACGCCAATACTGGTTGAGGTATTGCTTGTAATCATCAAAGGTGAGTGTTTTGAGCAGTGCATCTTTGCGGTCATAAAACTCCACTTTGAGCGGACGGTAGAACTGTTGATCCAGCCAAATAACCTGTTTGGTATAACCTGAGTTCTCATCGGTCGGAACTTGTTCCAGCACAAAACTCGGCTGACCATTAATCACTTCGTCTCGTAGGTAGTTAAAGCGGTACTTTTCCAGCTCAAATGAACTCAAATCTTCATAGGCAAACTCGCTGCCCATAAATGGCCCCGATTTATTACGCGATGAGATGCGCTTCACGCGTTTTAGTGCCGGCAGATAGAGCCACTGGTCGTCAGCTTCGCTGGTGTGCGAATGGTTGAGAAATGCCGTGCCTTTGACATCGCGCGGCTCGTCGAAAATCGTCAGCCCTTTGTCGCCGTCGCCATCTACTTCCAAAGATTGCAAACGCATCAGTCTTGAACTGCTTTCACCTTGCGCATTTTTCAGCAACATTTCCATGGTAGCGACCGAGTCTTGCCAGCCGAGGTCGCGGCTTTTGCGCTCTGTGGCAATCTCCAATCCTTTGTTCGCCAGCGCCAATGAAGAGAAAATCAGGCTGGATGCGAGAATAAAAGCGGTGGTGATCTTAGTTGTGGGTTTCATAGCAATCTCCTTATTAGGCTTGGGTTTGTGATAATTCTGCCGTGACGCCGTTTTGCTCAGGCGCCTCAACCGGATACTCGGCTTTGTCAAACAGCATTAGCAAAGTTGGCAGCAGGACGAAATCGATGACTAGAGCGAGGAAAATCACCAAGGCACTGAGCTGGCCCATATCCGCGTTTAAGCGGAAGCTGGACATCGCCAGTACCGAGAATCCGGCCACCAGCACAACGGTGGTTATCCACAGAGCGCGCCCAACGGTATGGAAGGCGTAGCGCACCGCTTGCTCAGCGTTTTGACCTTGCTTACGCGCCCGTTGATATTTGGCTAAGAAATGGACCGCATCATCCACCACGATCCCGAGCGTCAGCGTCACGACCACCGACAAACCCAGATTGATTTCACCAGAAAGCAGCGCCCAGAGACCAAAGCCGATAATGGCTGGCGCGATGTTGGGGACGAGGCTGATCACGCCCAGTTTCCAAGAGCGCAGAGCAAATATCATCAAGGCAGAAATCAGCACCAGTGTGATCGGCAGCGTTGAGAGCATACTTGCCATGTTGGTTTCACCAATGTGGGCAAACATCAAAGACGGGCTCGATGCAACCACTTGGTATTGCGGCGCATGTTCAGCAAACCAAGCGTAAATACGCTGCTCCAGATCAACCAGCTCGACACTACCGAGATTGGCGGTGGTCAGCACCAGCTTCAGCGAGGACTTATCCACGTTGATTTGGTTGTTGAGATCCAAGCCGTATGGGAGAGACATCTCATACAGCAGCAGATATTGCGCGGCCAACTCTCTGTCTTGCGGCAAGCGGTAGTAGGCATCATCGTCGTTGTGCATGTTTTTGTTGAGGCGTTTATAGACATCAGCCAACGAGGCCACATGGTCGGTTTCTGGCTGAGCTCGCAGCCACGCGGTGAAATCGCCCAGCGCAGTCAGAAATTGCGGATCAGCAATCCCCTGCGCTTGATTGGTTTTGATCGCGATGCTGATGTTGGTCATGCCACTGATGCGCGCCTCCATAAAATCAGCCGCTTGGCGAAATTCACTGCGCTCACCAAAATACTTCACCGATTCATCATTGACTTTATTGAATGGGATCAGAGCGCCGCCAAGGGCAATCACCGCAACCGACAGAGGTAAAAGTATGCGGCGTTTGGCGACGACAAAATCACCCAGCTTGTCCATAAAATCAGAGCTGTCACTTTGCGCTTTTGCCGTGATGTGGATAGGCAGCCGTGTCAGCAGTGCTGGCAACAAGGTGACTGACAACAGACAAGCCAGCATCACCCCGAGTGCAGAGAGATTGCCGAAATCACGCAGCACGGGAGAATCCGACATGTTCATCATCAGAAAGCCAATCGCGGTGGTGACAGAAGTAATGACAATCGGCACAAAATTGATGGCGATACTGCGTTCAACCGCTTGCGCTCGTGACATCCCAGACAGCATGAATTGGCGCATGGTGGCAATCACATGGACACAGTCGGCAACCGCCAATGTCATCACCAAAGTAGGCACGTTCACCGTGGCAGTATGTAAGAACATTCCCGCCCAACCCGACAACCCCATAGTGGCGAGAATCGCCCCAATAATCACCGCGAGCGTGGCCAGAACGCTCAAGAAGGTGCGTAACATCAAGGTAAGAAACAGCAAAATCACCAACAACATTGCCGGAACGAGCGTGGCACTGTCTTCTTGCGCTGCAACCATGAAGGCATCGTTTAAAGCAATAATGCCTGCTTTGTAAAAACTGACTTGCGGATATTGCACCTGATAGCTGGCAACTAAGTCATTGACCGCGTTAATCACTTGCTGTACTTCGGCGGTTTTGTCAATTTCTGGCAACTGCACCGTGACGTTAATAACCGCCACATCACCACGCTGCGATACCAGTGAGTTCACCACCGCCGGTTCACTTAATGCGATGGCTTTGACTTTGGCAATCCGCTCCGCCGTGAATGCGTAGTCGCGATACAGCAGATCCTCCACGATGAGATCGTCATCTAGCGCCTCGGTATACTGATAATTCGCCAGCGAATCGACGCGGCTAGAAAAAGGAACTTGCCACGCCGCTTCGGTAAGCTTTTGCAGCAGGGTTAGGTTTTCTGCATCAAAAATATTGCCATTTTGCGGTGCAATCACCAGCGCGATGCTATCACTCTTGGCAAAGGTGGTTTGGATTTCATCATACGCCTGCAACTGCGCATTCGAACCATCAAAGAAAATATCGTAATCGCCACGAAAGTAGAGATTACGGGCTCCAAGGGTGGCAATCACAATCAAAGCGATTGAGATCAGTAGCGTCCAAAAACTCCACTTGGTTGGGATGGATGACCAAGAAAAAGGCGCATTGTGGGAAGAAGTCGGGTATTTCATCACACTCTCCGTTTGTGACGTTTCGTCAAATACAAGTCTTTAAAAACCAGCAAATGCTGGAGTTAATGACTTATGTGTTAGTTATTACACGGAAACTCACTCACCTCCGTGCAATCTCGTGTCATTTTTTGACGATTCGTCAACTAGCGTGATGAAAAAACCAATCCTCAGATTGGTTTTCAGCCACTAACGTCCGACAGATTCTAAGTAAGCCAACTCTTCAGCGAATAGCTCCTGCTCCACCCTTCTCCAGGTTTTGCGGTAGTCCCATTCGCTAGAAAGTGGTTTCCAACCCAGTCCATCTAGCAACATGTTCGCATTGTGCAGCACGGTAAACGGATCTTGCAACCGATTGATACAACGGCTGTTTGATGCATTCTGCGTTAACGCATTAGAACCAAACGCAATCGACCAGTTAGCAAACACAATCGCATCCGAACCAATCGCGGGAGAGAACTTTAAGTCCCCGATGGCCACCGCATGGCCAACGAGCGCGTCCGCGCCATCGATCACCCGCTCTTCCAACTCATTGAGCTCACTGACTCGGCTTGGAGACGCTTTCTCCAGTACCCATGGCGTTTTCGCCATGATCGCGCAGGTAGATAAGACGGGCTCCAACCGTGCGTAAATTCGGTAACCCACATGCATCGCAATCATTTTTTCCCGCGTAGTCCCTTCAAAAGCGACCGTGCGGTTAAAAAACATCGCTTCATTCTTTAAAGAATGGATGCATAAAGCCAGGACTACGTCCTCTTTACTGCAAAAATGGTTGTAGATTGTCCCTTTCGAATACGAGCTTGCCGCCGTCAGCTTGTCCATCGTCAGGTTGGCAAAACCCTCCTTCTGCACAATGCTTTTCGCTAGCAGGATCAATTCAACTTCTCTATCGGCGATCGCTTGTTGCTTTTTCGTCTTCATTGCCGAAAAGGCACACTCTTTGCGTTCATCGCTTTTTTTACAGCCAAAGTTAAACATCTTTCACTCACCCGTATCGATTTACTCCCGCCGCGATTGTAGCATGATTCTCTACTAAAGAAATGACGCACAATGATGACGAACCGTCATAAATGACACTTCGTCATAATAGCGCATTAATCACTCAAATCAAGCCTTTCATCAAAGATTCATTTTCTTAATCAATATGATATGAGTAGAGTGTGATGAGTAGCCAGTTTTAGAACTCATCAATATAGAACTTCGTTCTGTTATACCCAAACGTTCTGATGGAAATCCATACAGATCGAACCACTGAGCGAGACGCTTGTTTACAGCCCAAAAATCAGCGTATTTTTGTTTAGAAAGAGATTAACGCTTCATAATTGTAGATTTAAAAACGATTATATTGACTCCAAAAATATAAAAGACCATTCTGTTAAATTATAAATTCCGCACAACACAATCCAATTATTGAGCAAAAAGTCATCAGACCCACCTGATTGTACCAGTCGCATTAAATACTGATACTTTACATGAATAGGTTCTCTTGTTGACTTAGTTCCTTTAGTATTCGTCAATTGCAAAAAACACAACATTAATCACAAATTACAAGGAAAGTTTCGTGAAACAGTGTCATTACGCACTGTGTGCGCTCTTTGCGACTTGTTTGCCGTTAACAGCACATGCAGAAAGTCCCACCGACGAACAAGCCAGCGTGGAAAACGACCAGCCCTGGAGTTTCTCTGCGTCGAGCTCTTACAGCCGAAACGCCTATCGTGATACCAGCTACCTTGCCTCACGGTCGATAGATGCCAGTGTAACCCTTGGCTATCAATTCGACGATAACTGGTCACTGAGTGCCGATATTGCTGGCATTCACCAATTTGATGGTGAAAAAGGCCAATACTGGCAAAACGCGTGGATCAAGGCCAAATACGCCGATCTATACCAACCTACAGAGAATCTAAGCTTCTCCGCAGGCATGCGCGTCTTGATTCCCCTGTCCGAGACAGCGCAAAAAAGCGATCTTTCTACCGCGATCCGCGCCGATCTCACTCTCTCTTACGACATGGCGTTTTTGCTCGAAGGCCTAAATCTGACCGATTCGGTGCGTATTCGAAAGAACTTCCACCGCTACACCACCGTAGGGACAACACAACTGGAAGAGTATCGCCTCAGCAACTCTTTTGGTTTGACGTATGAATTTGGCGATTGGTGGCTTTCTACCACCATCGACAGCTCGACGTCTTGGACCTATCGCGGCAATGAATATTCTCCTGAGTTCAGTCACTCAGAAGAACTTGGTTACAACGTAACTGAAAACATCTCACTGGCTGTTGGTTTAACCAACAGCGCACGGTATTTCGATGCCGACCGAGGACCAAACCCAATCGACACCTTATTCGACTTGGACAAGCCAACTTACTACCTATCAATCACTTATAACTACTAATCTGGTGCACAACATGTATAGAAAGTTATTACTCGCCACTATGGTGTCTGTGGCATTGTATGGCTGTGGCGCAGAGGAACGCGCATATGAATACGAACCGAGAGCGGCTGAGCAGATCAGCAAAAGCTCTTTAGACACAGAATCACTTTGGCTCTACATGCCATCAACGGGTGCCGCGCCGCGCTATGCGGCCACACAACGTGGCTTCTTCCAAGGCACGCCAAAACTGGTCACCTTACGTTTTGACCAGAAGAACGGCATCATCGCCGAAGAAGTGGATCGCGATACCCTAGTCGAAGGTAAACCGAGCCGTTATGACAGCAGCATCAACCTTGCTCCGGTGTTGAAAATCCCCGGTGAATTTCAGCAGTATCGCTGTGCCGAAGATCAGTTTGATGAATGTACTAACAAAGAAGAGCTCAACACCGATGCGAGCTTAAAATGGGAAGAGACCACCCATTTCACGCCAGATTACACTGGCATTAAGTCGCTGGCCGTCGATACAGTCGATGCTTGGTGGACCGCAGACAACGTCACTGAGTCGGCCGATCCGCGCTTGGTCCATTGGGAGTACGATGCCGATGCTGGCGTGATTAACGTCGAAGTCGAACGGACTTTCACCGCCGATGCCGACGATATGTACCAGTTTGGTTCTAAACTAGAAGATCTCTCCTTCAAAACACGCTTTTTCTACTCTTTGGTCAAGCTCGACAAGTTAGCCAGCAAAGATTATGAAGTCGTGCACTACCCCGGTCGTGACTCTCAGCGCTATGGCTTCTTTAACCAAGAAAAAACGCCGCTTTCAACCAATGGTGAAGCGGACTTAGAAGGTGAAAAATACCGCCTGATCAATCGTTTTAACCCGAAAAAAGCGTCGATCGATTACTACTTAAGTGACAGCTACTTCACGCCAGAGGGACGTGAGTTCCTAGAAACCACTATTAAAACTATCGACCATGTCAACGAAGTGCTTGCTGGAACGGGTGTGCCGACAATTAACATTGTCAATAAAGAGACACCAGCAGGTAAGCACCCTGGTGACTTGCGCATCAACATGTTTAACCTCATCACCGATCCGGTCGACAATGGTTTGCTCGGTTATGGCCCTTCAGCCACCAACCCGCTTACTGGCGAAATTGTTCATGCGCACGTCAATCAGTACGCTGGCGTTATCCGCGCCTCCGCTCGTGAAATGTGGCGTCGCCTGACGGTGCACTACAACCGTCAAGAGATTGCACGCCCGACTGAAAACGATCTCGATAATAACCAAACCACGACGAACGACGACAATACTGCCGCTTCTGAACCAGAGATAATGACCTTTGGTGGCGAGCGCGTTTCTAACTTGGTCATGGCGAAAAACATCACCAATATCAGAGCGTCACTTCCTATGGTCGCGGCCAGCGAACCCCGTTTCGATAATGGGGCGGTCTCTTGGCTTCGCCCAGATATGCAGCAGGAACACAGCTTTAACAAGCAGGCCCTAAGCTATGCGAAGCAGTTTCAAGCGTACGCTGAGCAGAACATGTATTCTGATCAGTTCCTTTGGGTGAGCACTCAATCGAAAGGGTTAATTAAGGGCATTGATTATATCCGCGGCGGTTACTTTGATAACACGCATTTGGATCCTTCACAACCAGATTACGCCGACAAGGTCAATACTAAGCTCAAAGCGTGGGAAGATCTCAACGCAGATCAGCAAGCGCAAGTGACTAAACAGATTTCGCAGCACATTTATACCTCGACCTTAGTCCACGAGCTTGGCCACAATCTCGGTTTGCGCCATAACTTTATGGGCTCAATGGACAAGAATAACTTCTACAGCGAGCAAGAAATCACCGCACTTGGCTATGATAAGGTCCCCGCTTACAGTTCGATCATGGATTACGGCGCTTCGATTTTTGACGAACTGCCAACCTATGGTAAGTACGACATCGCTGCCCTGCGTTTCGGATATAATCGCCAAGCCGAAGTGAATACCGTTGATGCTCAAGGTGAGCCGACTGTCGCATACGCCAGCTTAGACGCCATTGACGCTAAAGTGCGTCAGAACTACCGTGATTACCCACTCGGTACTTTGGAAGTACTCAAAGAGCAGTTGGCAAAACAAGACAATAGCCAACCGACTCAAAGCGTTAAAAACTACTACTACTGTACTGATGAAAACACCAGCAGCACGACCACCTGTAACCGCTTTGATGAAGGCACCAATATCCTTGAGTTGACCAAGTTCCGCATTCAGCGTTACTGGGACAGTTACGACTACCTCAACAAACGTAATGGCCGAGATAGCTTTTATGAGAGTAGATTGTTCGGCTACACGGTGGCTCGCCTTAACCAGTTCAATGAGATCCGTGAAGTGGTTGAGGATCTTGGTGAAATCGACTACTACTTTGCCCAGCTAAAAGGCGAAGAAGAAGAGAGTTACGGGCAAAACGTAGCGAATTTCTACACCGACAACTGTCAAAATGCGTCAACTCGCAGTCGACTGCCACAAGGTGCACAAATGATTTGTGACACCTTTGATGCAGCCTTATTAGCGGCAGATTTCTTTGTTGAAGTGATGGCACAGCCCGATCATGTTTGCGAAATTGAGGTCACCACTGGCAGCGCTCAGCCGTTACAGCTATTTTCCTCATTAAATGATTTGTGGGCGCAATACGGTCCAGACATGAGCTATAAAACCACGCTACCAGAATCTTGTTTCGACAAGGACTTGGTCGCTAAATTGGCAAGTGGTTCTCAACCGATCAAGGTATTATCAGAGACCCGTGATGGCCGTCCATATTCGGATATGAGAGCCAACAACCCCAACCAGATTTACTCATCGGCAATCGATTTGATGGGGATCTGGCCAGACAAATTGCTAGCAGCACAGACACTGGTGCAAAGGAATGATTGGCGTAGTTCGCGTGACAAATCCAATATGGCGCTGATGGATGTTTCTGACGTTCGCAGTGGCACCAAAGGAACACCAGTAAAAATGAAAGAGTACCTGGGCTACATAGGTTACGGCGCGACCAGCTTCCGCGGCCCGGTATTTGTTGACGAGAATGGTGAGAGTGTCCAAACCAAGACACGTTACCTACCAGATTTACGTAGCTCTATTGAAGTGCTTCCGTATTACGATGTACTTAAGGGTTATTTCCAGTTGTCACCAACCACAGTGACACCATTGTTTAATGCATTGCTGACCAACTTGGTGGCGTTCGGACAGGCAGATGAGTACGGATTAGCCGACAGCGCTCAACACCTGATTGATGACATTTCAATCAGAAAACCAAGTATGTCTGTTGACCTAAATGGTGGTTATGAATTTAGCTGGAAAACACGTAACTACATGGTGACGCGTCGTAACGGTTTAGCTAAAAACATGGCCCTTAAAGCGATGTTAATCGACGGACGTGACGAGCAACGTGAGCTTCTGGAGAGTTCACCTTACACCGTAAAACAAAACTTGCGTTTCACTCAGTTAGGCATTCGTACGCAAAAAGACGCCACTTTGTACCTGCTGCGTGATACCGATGCAGTGAACCTCCTGAAATCAGCCGTCTATTTTGAGTCGCTGTTTAGAGGTACCCCTTTCACTCCGGCTAAATTCGCCTACGACAGTAGCCAAAAATGCTACTACCCAGCGAAGAAAAGTGCCGCTGAAGGCTGCCATAACAAGGATGACCTGCTGCTTGCTTGGCAAAGCATTAATGAGAATAAAGATAGCGATCCGGAGTACTTGGAGGCTCTACTTAACTTCTCAGCAACTAAGGCAACGGAAATCGCAGCACAGATCGCAGACAAACCTGAGCATGCCAAGTTCTACGCCGTTCCGGCAGAAAGCATCTGGCTATGGAGCACAGGCGAGTACCGTCGTTACCGCCGCGCCATTGAGCAGTTGCCTTTGATGGACTAAATCACTGGCCGGTAAGCCCGATGCCGGCCTGATTATCCCCGCACAAGCAAAGCGCCGTCATGTCAGCATGACGGCGCTTTTTTTGCTCTTACACATGAAATATCAAATCACAGTGCCAAACTTGGCTTTTGCCCAGCTTTATCAATCGCCTCTTTGATTTGATTGAGGAAATCATTAGGTAGCTTGCCGATACCGTCGGAGAACATCAAAGGCTCGTGTGGGCTGGCAATTAACAACACGTTTTTAAAGTCAGACACTTCAAAATTACCATCCGCCATGTTCTCACTGTGATATTTCAGCACCTCTTTCGCTAAGGTTTTACCAATCGCGGTAAGCTGAGCATCCGTCAGGTTCATACGCGAAAAGCCTATCCGTACACAGTCTTTGTAAGCGGTTGTCTGCTCTTTCAGCGTTTCGGTGTACTTCTTATTCAGCTTCGAATTATCGGCAAAACGGTAATACATCGGCCCGACCAAGCTGAACTTGTTGTCTTCGGTGAGTTTAATCAAACCCAACATTTCCAGAGCGCGCAAGTAGGAATAAGTGGTTGAGTCATCTAACTGATACTTATCTTTCATCCAGCAAAAACCGTCTTTGTCGCGCAGATGACGGATTTCTCTATAAAAATCATAAAGCTCTGGATGGTTAAAAAACACTTCATCCTGAGTATGGTTGAAGTAGTTTTCATCATTTGTCTGTAACTGCACTGCAATTTTCTGCAGCTCATCAAGGGTAGAATCAATCTCTCGGCAGTATTCAATCAACTTATCAAGCGTAATGTTCGAGCTATAAAGATGGCGTTTGAATGTAGAAAGAGGAATTCCTAATCTGTCAGACAACTCTCGATACGTTAGCCCTTTGCTTTTAATGATCTGCCTTAATGCGGCTAACAGATACTCGGGAGTAGTTCCTCGCATATCTTCTTTCCTTTTTATTTTACAACCGGACTATATTTGTAGCGTGAAAAAAATCTTTCGCAACCGTTACCGTGATTTTTTAATAAATAATTTGATATAGATACACTTTTTCCATTTATGCATTCAATATCACAAAAACGACAATACTCTGTTTAATAAATGTGAGGCAGTCAATTATTCACGTTAGCTAACTTTAACAATTTATTAATAATCAAAAGATTAGCAGAATAACAGAGATAGTGCTTTACCAAGATAAAAAAGTAATCAGGCAAAGAGAGGAATAGCATCGATTTGAAAGAATAATTTTCCGTCATAGCCACATTAAACCGCATTTTTCAATTTACGCAGGTTCAATTGATAGCGAAAACAATCCACATAATGGCCATGCAATCGCACATAGTTTGGCACTAAAGCAACTTGAGAAAAACCGCACTTCTCCAGCACTCGTTGCGATGTTAAATTATCTATCGCCGCAACGGCAATAAGACGTCGAAATCCAATGTCTCTAACGGTATCAATCCCCTCTTTTATCATTTCACTCGCCAACCCTTTACCACACGCATGTTCGGCGAATCGGTAGCCCAGCGCCGCTTGTCCTTGGTTAAACTTCACATCGTGGAAATTAATCCGCCCGAGGATCTCACCTTGGCTATCAACCACCACCATCGGCAGCAGGCGCTTCTCCTCATACTCTTCTAAGCAAAACTCGATATGTTCTAGAATGCCGTCAGAGGAGAGCATAGAAGCCTCCCTTGGGGCGATAAATCGTTCAAACCACTGACGATTCTCTAGCTCAAACGCGAGCAGAGCGTTACTGTCTTTCTCACTAAGCAATCTGAGTGTAACTGTCACTGCGACACCTTCTTTATTTTGACCAAGCTCGATAAGCCCATATTTGCTACTCATCAGGCTATTTTCTGCCAAGCGTACTTTGCCACGATGCTATCGGCTTTTGTCATAATCTCAAAGTGTGACCTATATTAAAATTGCCCACACCACGAGGAGAAAAATCATGAGTCAGGCTGCGTTAATTACAAGACTAAACGAACTACCACGCATTCAAAGTCTGCTGCAAGAGCTACTGGAAATGGTCAATCGTGACGAAGTCGATTTTGTTCAACTCACGAAGAAAATTTCCATGGATCAAGTGCTCAGTGCCCGCTTATTGCGAATGGCCAACTCCGCCCATTTTGGCGGAAGTAAAAATGTCGCTACCATCAACGATGCGCTCATCCGCGTTGGCACCGAAGCGGTAAGAACTTTAGTCGTTGCTTCTGTGCTTTCCAGCGCCTTTCCTAAAATCACGACGCTGGATATGGAAAAATACTGGACTGACACTTTTGAAGTCTCGGTGATTTCCGCCAAATTGGCGGGAGAAGCGGGCATGGATGTCAATGAAACCTTTACCACTGGCGTTTTACACAACATCGGTGAGCTCATGATCCATACTCTCGCTCCGAGCGAAGCACTGTTGATCAATCAACGTGTCGCCGACGGCGAAGATCCAATAGCGGTACAGGAAGAATTGTTGAACGTCTCTTCTCCCACTTTGGGTGCAAAGCTGGCACGTAGCTGGAACTTTCCCGAAGAAATGGCGGATGCAATAGAGCATTTCCCAGAACCACGCGAAGCGGACGTCTCCCCAAAACTCGCCAGCATTTTGCACTTTGCGCGTGCTATCAACAACCGTTGGGATGAAATGACAGAACCCAGTGAAAAAGCCCTTTTCCTCGCCAACCACCCCGACTCTAGGCTGCTCTGCATTTCCGCCGCCTTTGTTGATAAGCTTGATAAAATTCGCGGCAACGGCCGAGAGTTGGCCCAGCAGATGGTGGCCGCTTAAACAAAGTAAGAAACAAGGTCGCAATATCATCGACGGCACCACTCGAACACACGTGATATTGCGACTCGAGGAACATTGGTTTTTCCAAAGGACAGCCCCTTTGATGACAGATGAATGATGTTTAATCAATTAAGCGCTGCTGGAAAATTAGGCACTGCTCGTCTGTGATTTTTGCATGAATGAATATATTCATTATTTGCATTAGCAACGTGAGTATTTATCGCAAATTAGATCGTTTTCCCGTCACTTGTTTAATGCAAAAATAAGAGGGTAACCGTCTGAAAAAAAGGCGATTAGTCTGACAAAGAACACGAGTTTTCACTCAAAGTGCAGGTAACATTTTACCCCCTGAATATCAAGTGCTTACTCACTGTTATTCAATGAAAATTCGTTTGTTTTTCGTTGAGTTCATAATAAGAAACTATTGTCGTAAAAATTAATTTTATTCATTAGACTCAAATGTTAAATTGTCCGTTAATTCGCGCAACACGCGTTGCGTGTCAGGCCATGAGAGGCTCAGCCCACTCATGTTTTGTTCTTAAATATCCGTTGCAGTTCTGCGGATATATTCTGTGAGATTAGATGTGGAACAAACATCCAAACTAGACCGCGTTCGCGCAGATTACAACGTACATTACTGGAGCCAAGGCTTTTACGGCATTGACGATCATGGAGAAATGTACGTTTCACCTCGTAGTGACAATGCTCACCAGGTTCAGTTAAGCAAAATCGTCAAAGCACTGGAAGAGCGTCAGCTCAATGTGCCGGTGTTGGTTCGCTTTCCACAAATTCTGCATCAGCGTGTTCATTCGATCTGTGACGCGTTTAACCAGGCGATTGAGGAATATCAATACCCCAATAAATACCTGCTGGTTTACCCAATTAAAGTAAACCAACAGCGTGAAGTGGTGGATGAGATTCTGGCGAGCCAGGCACAACTTGAAACAAAACAGCTGGGCCTTGAAGCCGGCAGTAAACCAGAGTTACTCGCAGTGCTCGCCATGGCGCAACAAGCGAGCTCTGTGATCGTCTGCAACGGCTATAAAGACCGTGAGTACATCCGTTTAGCGCTGATTGGCGAAAAATTGGGCCATAAAGTGTTCATCGTGCTTGAGAAGATGTCGGAGTTGGACTTGGTACTGCGTGAAGCAGAGAGCCTTGGTGTGACGCCACGTCTGGGCATTCGCATCCGCCTTGCTTCTCAAGGTACAGGCAAATGGCAAGCCAGTGGCGGTGAGAAGTCGAAGTTTGGACTCTCTGCTTCACAAGTGCTGAATGTGATCACCCGTTTGAAGAAAGAGAACCAGCTCGATACGCTGCAACTGGTTCACTTTCACCTTGGCTCACAGATGGCCAATATTCGCGATGTGCGTAATGGGGTCAACGAGTCCGTTCGTTTCTACTGCGAACTGCGTACTCTTGGTGCAAACATCAAATATTTTGACGTAGGCGGTGGCTTGGCTATCGACTACGACGGCACGCGTAGTCAATCGTCCAACTCAATGAACTACGGCTTGGTCGAGTACGCACGTAACATCGTCAACACGGTTGGTGACGTGTGTAAAGATTACAAGCAGCCAATGCCGGTGATCATCTCTGAATCCGGTCGTTCATTAACAGCGCATCACGCGGTGCTGATCGCCAACGTCATCGGTACAGAGACCTACAAGCCAGAAACTGTGACCGAGCCGGACGAAGATTTCCCAATGCTGCTCAACAACATGTGGCGCAGTTGGTTGAATCTGCACAACGGAACCGACGCACGTGCATTGATTGAGATTTATAACGACACCCAGAGCGATTTGGCTGAGGTGCATTCTCAGTTCGCCACTGGCGTGTTGACGCTTGAGCACCGCGCTTGGGCAGAGCAAACATCGCTGCGTATCTATTACGAGCTCAATCGTTTGATGAGCAACAAAAACCGTTTCCATCGCCCTATTTTGGACGAATTGGCCGAGCGTCTGGCAGACAAGTTCTTTGTGAACTTCTCGCTATTCCAGTCGCTGCCTGACTCTTGGGGTATCGATCAGGTTTTCCCGGTGATGCCTCTGTCTGGGCTGCAAAATACTGCAGACCGCCGCGCTGTAATGCTGGATATCACCTGCGATTCAGACGGTGCGATTGATGCGTACGTGGATGGTCAAGGTATCGAAAGCACCCTCCCCGTTCCGGCTTGGAACGCGGACGAACCTTATTTGATGGGCTTTTTCCTTGTGGGGGCTTATCAAGAAATTCTCGGGGACATGCATAACCTGTTTGGTGACACCCACAGTGTGGTGGTTAATGTCGGTGACCAAGGCGAAATGAATATCGATTTTGTCAACGAAGGTGACACCGTCGAAGACATGATGCGTTATGTGCATATTGATGTGGACCAGATCCGTAAGAACTACCAATCTCTGGTTTCACTTCGTGTTGAGGCCAAAGAGCAACAACAAATCCTGGCAGAGCTGGAACAAGGTCTGTCTGGTTATACTTATTTAGAGGATTTCTAAATGAATGATTTGTTTACTAAAACTGATTATTCGCTTTACTCGAACTCAATGAGTTTCGTGCGTCGTCCGTATGTTAAAGATCCGGTCGCCGCAGACGCGGATCTGGTGGTGTTCGGTGCCCCACTGGATATGGCAACCTCTGGTCGCCCAGGTGCGCGTATGGGCCCTGATGCGATTCGTCGCGCCTCCGTTAACCTAGCTTGGGAAGGCAAAAAGTTTCCTTGGGACTTTAACCTGTTCAAGAAAGTGAAAGTGATTGATGGCGGTGACTTAGTCTTTGACTGTGGTGACGCAGAAGACTTTACCTACCGTATGGAAGCCGCGACCTCGGCCATTTTGCAAAGCGGCAAAACGATGCTGGCGCTGGGTGGTGATCACTTCATCACTCTGCCAGTGCTGCGTGCTTATGCAAAACACTACGGTGAGATGGCACTGATCCACTTCGACGCGCACACCGACACCTATGCAAACGGCAGTAGCTACGACCACGGCACCATGTTCTACCATGCGCCGAAAGAAGGTTTGATCTCACCGAAGCACTCAGTACAAGTCGGTATTCGTACTGAATACAAACAAGACGGCCATGGCTTTAACGTCATCAACGCGATGCAAGCCAACGACATGACGGTCGAAGAGATTCTGGCCGACATTCGCCGTATTGTGGCTGATAAACCTGTGTATGTGACCTTCGATATCGACTGTTTGGATCCGGCGTTTGCGCCAGGCACAGGTACGCCAGTTTGTGGCGGCCTCAACTCCGACAAGATCCTCAAGATCATCCGTGGTTTGAAAGACGTCAACATCGTCGGCATGGACGTTGTGGAAGTCTCTCCCCCATACGATCAGAGCGACCTGACCGCATTAGCTGGAGCCACCATCGCGCTAGAGCTTATCTACGCATGGGCAGCGAACAAAGAGTTCGAAGAGAAGTTCTAATTCGTTGAATGATTGATAAAAGGGAGCGAAAGCTCCCTTTTTATTACCTTTACTTTTGCATTAATTTTTCTAATGCAAATGATAGAAATTAATCTTGCTTTAGATCACATTTCCTTATTGCTTCCCCCCTTAGCAAAGACTAACATCTCGCGCCGTAACCTCCCGTGTTTACGTCATTTATTGGCACTTTTTTACTAAAGCGCCGGGGAATATTGTTGTCTTTTTTCCGGAGAAAATACGCAGATGTCCGCGTCATTTCCATTAGTCAAACTTACCTTTTTAATCGCTATACTGACGGCTGTCGGTCAAATGACACAAACCATGTACGTGCCTTCGATTGGTTACATGGCCGACGAATTCCTCGTTTCACCAGCCGCTTTGCAGGCGGTAATGGCCTGCTATCTTATCCCGTATGGCTTATCGCAGTTTTTCTACGGGCCGCTGTCTGATCGAATTGGCCGTAAACCGGTCATCATCATCGGCTTGGTGATCTATATCCTTGGCACGCTTGTGACGCTATTTGCCAAGCAATATGAATGGTTTTTGGCGGGTAGCTTTATTCAAGGCTTGGGCATAGGCTGCGGCGGAGCAATGTCACGCACCTTGACACGCGATTGCTTTGAAGGAGCAGAGCTGCACCGCGCCAACAGCCTGATTAGCATGTGCGTGATCTTTTCTCCCTTGTTGGCTCCGGTGCTAGGTGGCTACTTGACGGAAACCTTTAGTTGGCGTTCAAGTTACCTCTTCCTTGCCCTGTTTGCGATTGCGGTCATCATCACCATGATGACCAGCATGATGGAAACATTGCCAAAAGAGAAACGCAAAGTAGAGTCCGTCGCACGCAGTTACCGCTATGTGCTTTCCAACCCACGTTTCCAAGGCTATTTACTCTGTTTAGTCGCGACCTTTGCTGGCGTGGCGGTCTTTGAAGCCGCTGCAGGCGTGCTGTTAGGCGGCGTGCTGAATCTACCAGCCACGACCGTCAGTATTTTGTTTGTCTTGCCCATTCCCGGTTATCTGATCGGTGCTGGCCTGTCGAGCTACATCGCTCAACGCCGCTCGCAAAAACGTGCGCTCAATGTGGGTTTGGTGGCGATTTTGCTTGGCGCGGCAATCGTTTTGATCCCTGGAGTGTTTGGTCAGACGACGGCACTCACGCTTGTTGGCGGCGCGACCATCTACTTTCTTGGCGCAGGCATTTTATTCCCAGCGGCAACCACTGGCGCACTGGCCCCTTTTCCTTATCATGCAGGGACGGGAGGCGCGATATTAGGCGGGATGCAAAATCTAGGAGCGGGCATTGCAACGCTCATCGCATCGCTATTTCCAGCACAAGATCAACTGCCGCTGGGCTGCTTGATGCTCGCCATGTCCATTCTTGCCATGCTTGGGCTGCGTTTGGTGTTTCGTAAACCTGATTCATCCAACGAAATGCCGCTGGCAATTTAATCAAGAGAGCAGGTATCCCCTGCTCTTTTAGTTTACAGATTGCGATGCGTTTTGAATGCGCTCTAACGCTTCGACTCGTCGCCACTGCTTTTGAGCAAAGCGGCTAGCTCGCAGCGCCTCAATCTGCTGCTGCTTTTGTTCTGTGCTAAGAAAGTTTGCCTGTAGAATATCGCTGCGGGCAAGCAGATAGCTCTGCAACTCATCGGCAAACTGCTGGCGCTGCGCGTCGAGTTGACTCAACCGCTGCGCCCCAGCCTCTCCCACCAACTCAGCTCGATTTAAGTAGGCAGTTTGCCTATCCTCTTGCTCAGTTTGGCTAAGTTCACCAATCAACCTGCGATTCGCATCACTTTGCTGAATGTACTCTGGTAAATCGGCTAATTGAGCTTGCCACATGGCCTGCTGCTCTTGCTGATTGAGTGCGCTGCTCTGCAGGCGCATTTTCTCTATCGCGAGGGCTCTCAACTGATTTTCTTCGGCAAAAAGCAGCGCTATTTGCTCGTCGGTAAAATAGCGCTGCTGCAGCGCTAACAAAGATTGGTGTAACTCGGTAAAGGCAACGCTATCGAGCGTACTCCAATTGGGTTCTAACTCGACCAGTGCTTGCTTATATTGCAAATAGGTCGCAAATAGACGCTCGTCAATTTGCAATGGTTGAATCACTTCACCAAGCGCGGTGAATTCACTTTGGATCTGATCCAACGGTTTTTCACCCAAAGCGCTGAGAGAGTAATCCATTAGCGCCCGACCAGAGGCGATATCGAGCTCGGTATCCTTTTGAGCAGCGGTACGAATGTCTTGCACCGCCGCTCGTTCTGCCGTTGGATAAAAGACCGCAATGAAGCTCCCCAAGGCGATCACAATAATTATGCTCAATACGGTCTTTTTCATTGGCTATCCTTACAAACCTTGCAGTTTCAAACGATTCGCGTGCTGACGGTACAAGGTAACCGGATCGGTCTCAAACAGATGATGAATGCCAAGCAGGCCATTGATTTCATCTAAATGATTCATTTTGTAGTCATCGCGGATCACTTTGCCCAAGTGCGCACTGCATGTACTGACCAGACCATCGCTTGGCTCACTAAATGCCAAACCCAAAATCGCCATCGGCGCATCAATCGGATCTAACACATTGGTGAACGTGCTTGCGCCTGTCCAAGAGTAGTAATAGACGCCATTCGCGGCGAGAAGATCCCCTTCACCGCATTCTGAACTTGGAATGCCTTCAGGGTAAAACTGGTTAAAGCGCAGTGAACCTCGTGTGGTCAAGGCATCAAGCGAGGCGAGTGGATCTTGCTCAAGCGAGCTGCCACCAGAAAGCAAGCCAATCAGCCCGCTGAGCCCTTCGGCAAGTTTCACCGCCAGCGCTTCCGTGACAGAGCCTTCAGCAACGTGGCCACGCACTAAATCTGCCACTTTTGAACCTTTGTGAACACCGCCAATACTGGTCACCGAGGCAACTAGATCGGGCCTCACCGAGGCGACGTAACGTGCCGTCGGCCCACCATGGCTATGGCCAATCAGGTTCACTTTTTCCGCCCCAGTGGCTGCGAGCAAGGTTTCAACTTGCGCGAGCAACTGCTCGCCACGCACCTCACTGCTGTTGGTCGCGGAGACCTGCGCCACGTACACCTTAGCGCCGTCTTTAGTGAGCGATTCTGGAATGCCGTAGAAATAATCCACCCCAGCTAACTTATCAAAGCCGAATAAGCCGTGCACAAGCACGATGGGATAACGAGTTTGGGTATAACCTGTTTGATCAAGTGAGGCAGCGCTAGTTCCGGCCAAGCTACTGACACTCACTATCCAGAGAGCAACAAAGAGTAGTTTCCTTTTCAATTTTCTATTCCTTATAACTAGTCAGACCTCTGAGGAGCTCATTAACCGTAGGATAGATTTTCAAGGACTGATGGAACTTGTAAATTATTTGTTAATTTTTGTGATAACCACTCAATGCTCAACAAATTTTATAAACATCGTATCACATATGTGAATTACTGTTCGTCAAACGACTATTTTCACATGCATTACAATCACTTGCTAAAACTCCGTACTTACCAGCGTTTTTACCGAGTTGGCAATGAAGCAGTGCTGATGAGCCAAATGATGCCACTTTTCTAGTTGCTCACGTGTCGGCTGCAACTCACCAACGAAGCGAATTTTCGGCCTGAGTACCACCTGCGAAACCCACATTCTTCCCTGTTCATTTTCTTCCATGCGGCCAACCGCGTGATCGATATACTCTTCCACCACGTAACGCTTTTTCGCCACGATACCGAGAAAAGTCAACATGTGGCAGCTCGACAGCGCGGCGACAAAAGCCTCTTCAGGATCGACGTTTTGCTCTACCGATAAAGGCAGAGGAACCACATGCGGCGACGCTGAAGCGGGAACCACTACGCCACCATCAAAACGCCACTCATGTCCGCGGCTATACAGATTATCAGAAAACGGCTCGTGGGCTTGACGCTGCCAATGAACTGTCGCGGTGTATTGAGACATGACTTTTCTCTCCTTGAAACGGGGACAACACGTCGGAGTCGTCCTCTCAGTTGGAAAGAAACACTACCCCAGTTTCGCTTTCTAGTGCAACTTGACTGCCAGCAACTTTGATGTGAAACAGCACACCATTAAGGCGAATAGTCTGATTTTCATACTTGTAAATGCTGGTGTAGCTGTTTTCTTCACCGGGCAAACTGTACATTGCGTCGAGTATCAACTAAAACCCGATTCTGATATTTTATAGCGCTATAAAATCGCCTCGAACAATACTCCTAACCACCATGTACGATGAACATTTTGAACTGCAACACATACTCTTAGAAATCAAAGCCGAGCGCTGGCATGCGATTGAACGCTTTCTGTTTCCCTACTACTGCTATCGCCATCGACTGGTGACTCGCCACGGAAAACCGGATTGGAACTTAGCGCGAGACCAACTGCCGCGCTCGAGCAAGATAACTCACAGCAAACAGAGCGTGATTGAACCTTTAGTACCAGAGCCAAGTGTGGTTGGCTTACTGAAAGGTTTTTGGAAAGATAATGAAAACTTTACCTTAGAGCAGCTAGAGTGTTTGCTGGCAACTTGGCTAAAGTACGTGGTGATTAGCAAAGAAGAGCTCAAAGCCTTAAAACAGGCTGGGTTGGAAAAGTCGATGCCAAGCGAGTGGTATCAGACCGAACAGCCAACAATCGGTGCGCGCTTTGACAAAGTGGGGATAAAAATAAACCGCTAATAACTTAGCGGTTTATTGGATTTGAGATGATAAATCAAGCCACTTATAGGAGGTGAATTGTCGCGTTGAGTGAGAAGGTACCCACATCGTCTTTATCTGTGGTGTAGTTCATGTAGCTTGCGCCAACAGACAATGGGCCAAAGATAAAGTATTCCGCGCCAATACCGTACATGATATCGACGCCATCGTCGTCTTGTGCTGACAGGCCAGTGACTTCTTTATCCCACTGATGTAAACCGCCTTTTGCCCAAACGTGCAGTGGGCCTACATCGATACTTGGTTTAAGGGCTGCGTAGTAAGAACGTAGCTTGGTATCACGCTTTGTGCCTGAGTAATCGATATCAAAAGTACCGTGTTGAGTCAGACCCGCTTCAATGCCAATGATTGGCAGAATGCCTGTACCCGCATGAATTGAGTAGGAAGTGCCGCTTTCGCCTTTAAAGTCAGACTGACCGACCGTCGCACCGCCGTAAATCCATGAATCCGCCATCGCTGTTGATGACGCGCCAACAAGCGCTAGTGCTAAAAGAGTCTTTTTCATCGTTAACCTTCTCTCGTTTGTTTGTCAGTCTGTCAGGAGGCAGGTTTTTGCCTCATGATAGACGTATCAATGCCCGCTATTATACATTCTGCAATTAATATGCCTACATCCAAGTGCGGAATTAGCAAGCATCTATTGCGTTTTTAACCCGTTTATCCGAAACCGGATACGGCGTGCCGAGCTGCTGGGCAAAATAACTCACGCGCAGCTCTTCCAACATCCAGCGAATCTCCTTCACATTGTCTGGCACGGCCATCCCTTTCGGAATTTTATTCAGCAGTTCTTTGTAGTCATTCACCACCGATTCGATCTTAAGCATATGCAGACGATCTTTGTTTGGATCGATAGGCAGCTTCTCCATGCGGCGCTCAATTGCACGCATGTAGCGCAGAATGTCAGGCAAACGCTTCCAGCCGCATTCCGTGGCAAAGCCTTTGAAGATCAAACCTTCAATTTGCGCCTTGATGTCAGACAGTGCAAACGCCATGGTGAAATCAATCTTTCCTTTCAACTTCTTATTTATATTAAAGGCGGTAGTGAGGATAGTTTCCACTTGTTTGGCGATTTCAACCACAGTGTCACCCAACTCGGCACGAACATGCTCTTTGAGCGCCTCGAACTTTTCGGGTTCCCAGACCAAACCGCCCTGCTCTTCAATCAGCTTGTCCACCCCACAGGCGATACAGTCGTCAATCAGATCGAGCACCTTGCCATACGGGTTGAAGTAGAGGCCAAGCTTCGACTTGTTCGGCAAATTGGTGTGCAGATACTTAATCGGCGACGGCACGTTGAGCAAGATCAAACGACGCTGACCCGCACGCATGGCCGAAATCTGCTCTTGCTCGGTTTCATACAGCTTGATCTCCACGCTGTCTTTGTTATCGACAATCGCCGGGTAGGCTTTGACTTGATAACCACCGCGTTTTTGCTGGTAGACCTGTGGCAGCTCACCAAAGCTCCACGTATGCAAACCTTGCTGCTCGATGTCATCATCGGCCACTTTGGAGAGCGTTTCCTGCACTTTCTCTTTCAAACTCTCTTTCAATTCGTGCAGATCTTTGTGCTCTTTCAGTTTACGATTTTTCTCGTCCACCGCGCGGAAAGTGACTTTCAAGTGATCGGGCACCTGTTCAAGTTTCCAGTCCTCGCGCAGCACTTCCACGCCTGTCATACGGCGCAGCTCTTTCTCCAAGGCATCCAATAACGGCATTTCCATCGCGCTCACACGCGACAAAAACGCATCCGCATAGTTCGGTGCGGGAACAAAATTCTTGCGCAATGTCTTTGGCAGCGACTTAATTAGGCTCACCACCAACTCATGGCGCAAGCCCGGAATTTGCCAGTCAAAACCGGCCGCATCCACTTGGTTGAGAATCGGCAGCGGAATATGCACCGTCACGCCATCGCTGTCATCACCCGGTTCAAATTGGTAGCTGAGTTTGAGTTTCAGGCCGTTTTGATGCCAGAAATTCGGATAGTCCAAATCAGTGACATGGCTGGCGTCGCCTTTGAACAGCATCTCTTTTTCGAAGTTCAGCAGTTCAGGATCTTTCTTCGCCGCTTGTTTCCACCAAGTGTCAAAGTGCTTACCAGAAACCACGTCCGTCCCCACGCGCTGATCGTAGAACTGGAACAGCTCCTCATCATCGACCAAGATGTCACGGCGTCGCGACTTATGCTCAAGCTCTTCCACCTCTTGCAGCAACTTGCGGTTTTGCTTGAAGAAGGCGTGTTTGGTTTCCCATTCTCCTTCCACCAGTGCGCTGCGAATGAAAATCTCACGGCTCACTGCGGCGTCAATGTTGCCGTAGTTGACCAAACGCTTTGGCACGATAGGAATGCCGTACAGCATCACTTTCTCATAGGCCATTACCGCTGCACGCTTTTTCGACCAATGCGGCTCGCTATAACTGCGTTTTATCAGGTGCTTGGCGAGTGGTTCAATCCATTCTGGTTGGATTTTCGCCACCACGCGTCCCCACAGTTTGGAGGTTTCCACCAGCTCGGCCGACATCACCCATTTCGGCTGCTTCTTAAACAGACCGGAGGCAGGGAAAAGATGGAAACGGGCATTGCGTGCGCCCTGATATTCGTTCTTCTCCTGATCTTTCATGCCGATGTGCGATAACAGACCGACCAAGATGGCACTGTGAACTGCATCAAATGAGCCCGGTTCATCATTCAGTTTGAAATCCATTTCCCGCATCGACTGATGGATTTGGAAATAGACGTCTTGCCATTCGCGCACCCGCAAGTAGTTGAGGTAATCCTCTTTGCACTGGCGGCGGAACTGGTTACCCGAAAGCGCTTTTTGCTGCTTTTGAATGTAGTTCCACAGATTGACGAAAGTAAGGAAATCAGACTCTTCGTCGAAGAAGCGGCGATGTTTGTCGTCCGACGATTGCTGTTTGTCCGATGGACGCTCGCGCGGATCTTGGATGGAGAGCGCAGCGGCAATGATCATCACATCTTTCAAACAGCCATACTTAGGCGCTTCCAACACCATGCGCGCTAACCGTGGGTCAATCGGCAAACGGGCTAACTGCTTGCCTATCGCGGTCAGGCGTTTGTTGGCGTCTTTCGCTTGCGAGTCAATCGCGCCCAGCTCTTCTAAAAGACGCACACCGTCTTGGATATTGCGTTTATCCGGCGCTTCAACAAACGGGAACGCTTCAATATCGCCAAGGCCGAGCGCCGTCATTTGCAAAATAACCGAAGCTAGGTTGGTGCGCAGAATTTCCGGATCGGTGAACTCTGGGCGTGAGTTAAAATCTTCCTCAGAGTAAAGCCGAATACAGATCCCCTCTTCCACCCGTCCACAACGGCCTTTACGCTGGTTGGCACTGGCTTGCGAAATGGGTTCAATCGGCAAACGCTGCACTTTGGTGCGATAGCTGTAACGGCTGATGCGCGCTGTACCCGGATCAATCACGTATTTAATCCCCGGTACCGTCAGCGAGGTTTCCGCGACGTTAGTCGCCAGCACAATGCGACGCCCAACGTGCGGCTGGAAGATTTTATTCTGCTCGCCTGCTGACAAACGCGCGTAAAGAGGGATGATTTCGGTGTCTTTGAGTTTACGTTTCGCCAAGGCATCGGCGGTATCTCGGATCTCGCGCTCACCGTTCATGAAGATCAGGATGTCGCCTAACCCTTCGTCGCACAGCTCATCAACGGCTTCAAAAATGCCTTCGAGCTGATCGCGATCGTCTTCATCTTCGCCACTGAGCGGGCGGTAGCGAGTGTCAACCGGATAGGTTCGGCCAGAAACTTCGATGATCGGTGCGCCGCCAAAGTGGTTAGAAAAGCGCTCCGGATCAATCGTCGCGGAAGTGATGATGATTTTGAGATCTGGACGACGCGGCAACAGCTCTTTGAGGTAGCCGAGAATAAAATCGATATTGAGGCTGCGTTCATGCGCTTCATCGATGATGATGGTGTCGTACTGATTGAGAAAACGGTCGTGCTGGATTTCCGCCAGCAAAATACCGTCGGTCATCAGTTTGATCTGGGTATGTTCGGAGATTTGGTCGTTAAAACGCACTTTGTAGCCGACGAAATCGCCCAGTTGGGTCTCCATCTCTTCGGCAATACGGCTGGCGACCGAACGAGCAGCCAAACGGCGCGGCTGAGTGTGACCAATCAGGCCAAATTTACCTCGGCCCAACTCGGCGCAAATTTTCGGTAGCTGGGTGGTTTTCCCTGAACCCGTTTCCCCCGCCACAATCACCACCTGATGCTCAGCGATCGCTTTGGCGATGTCATCTTTTTTCTGGCTAACAGGCAGGATTTCAGGGTAGTCAATTTTGGGTTGCAGGCGACAGCGCTGCTCCACTTCCATCATCGATTTAGCGATATCTAGTGCTATCTCATCAAACACGGCGTGACGTGCTGACTCTTTTTTGATTTTGCTGGCACCCGAAATGCGCTTACTGAGACGGAAGCGATCTTTGATCAAGCACTGGCTGAGCGCTTGGCGTAAAGACGCGGCGGTATTCGCCTGAGCCTTTTGCTCCGGCGGCTTGGATTGTGTATTGGGCTGTGACGACGTCAAAGCATTTCCTATTCTTTTCATGACTTAAAACTGCGCGGATTGTACCACAGCCTCAAGAAAAGCCACCAATGAGCGTTATTCTAATTTTTCGAATGAGACTACCAAGTTCCTTGACTTCTCACTCAATAAAAAGTGACTAGAATGGCCACATACTTTGCAACAAAGCTTAAGGAATCTCCTATGTCTCGTCTCCTCGTTCTTAAATCAAGCATTCTTGGCGACCACTCTCAATCGAATAAACTGGTTGATGAATTGGTCAAAAATCTCGACCAACAAGAAATTACCGTGCGTGACTTAGCGCAGCAACCTCTGCCTGTTTTGGACTTCCAAGTCGCGACAGCACTGCGTGCCAGCGGCGAGTTGAGCGCGGAGCAGCAAGCGATTGTTGAGCTTTCAGACACTCTAATTGCCGAAGTGAAAGCGGCAGATATGCTGGTTATCGCGGCCCCAATGTACAACTTCACGGTACCGACACAGCTGAAAAACTGGATTGATCTGATTGCCCGCGCTGGTGTGACGTTCAAATACACCGAAGTCGGCGTGCAAGGGCTGATTGAAGGTAAAAAAGCGATTGTGATCACCACACGCGGCGGGATCCACAAAGACGCCGCCAGCGATAACGTCACACCGTATCTTCGCACCGTCTTAGGCTTTATCGGTATTACTGAGGTTGAATTTGTCTACGCAGAAGCGCTCAACATGGGTGACGACTTTGCCTCTAAAGGCTTAGCTTCGGCAAGTGAGCACCTTGCTGCTCTAACCGCTTAAGCGACAACGCCGCTATAGATTCCACTGCCTGGCATACCAACGGATTGAACGCACCTTGCCCATTTAATGCCAGCTTGTTCTGCCCTCACATGATGTGAGGGCTTTTTCATCGCGCCATAGCCGCCATAGCCTTGCGTTACTCTATTAAGGAACTGCTGATCACCTGATCGGCAATCTGCTCAAACACGCGTTCAACACTAAACAAACTCGCCACATGATAAAACTCGGGGCCAGAGGCGCACGACTGCATCAAACGCTGACTTGCCGCGCCACCAAAATTGATGGTGATGACTTTCACGTCGCGACCCGGTTGCTTGAGTTGGGTACAAATCAGTTTCATTTTTTTGTCGCGAAACGCAGGGTCAAGCAAATGATTACCATCGGAAAACATCACCAAGTATTTACTGCTGTTTTCATCACCGTAATGCCGTGGCAACTGCGGGCGAGAAGCATCCCAAATGCCCTGCCAATATGGCGACAAAAGGCGCATCGCCCAGACCATTCCCTCAGCATTGTTGGTATTCATGCCTGGGACTAAACGCTGAACCGTGCTTTCAAAGTGTCTCCGCTCGCTAATAAACGGCACAATCGGGTTCACATGACATTCGATGTCATCAAAAATTGCCTTATCCTCGTGAAAAGGACGATAGTTATTGCTCGGGTTGGTTGATGGATAGACCGCCGGATCGAGCGGTGTACCGTCGTCAAAAAACGAGACAACTGGTTTGTGAATGGGGCGAATAATCCGTTTGGAATTGTTGCTGGCAAACTGAGGCTGCTTCTCCAAATTACGGAAATAACGCAAACCGAGTGTACCCGGATTGTTCCCTTCGTACTCCAAATCGCGACACATGGCATTGCGTTTTCTCCCAGGTACCGCAGGCGCACGGCCGCTGCCTCGGTCAAACATGTCACTCCAACGGTTTTCACGTTTGACTTGTGCGTGATCGTAGCGGCGAAAAGAGCCGAGATAGATCTCCTCCATTGGGCCGGTGTTCACATTCCCTGAGGCAGGCACTATGCTCACCACATAATTTTGATTGCGATTGCCTCGCGAATAGAGCTTATCGGCAAAGGCCAGCAATGCCTGTTTGGTTTTGGCCATCGGCTCGCCGGACATGGAATTTGAAACATCCAGCATAAAGACAATTTCCGCCTTGTTACTGCTCACACCGGCTTTAGCATGAGCGGATATTGGCACTATCTCGGAGGCAGTCACATTGAGTGAGTTGGGCACGAAATCAAGCTCTACTTGCAAGTTTTCTTCTTGTTCATCGCGCTGATGTGTAACACGAATTCCTTGTGCAAAAAGGCTCGCGGTGCCCGAACTGAGGTTCGCATTCAATAGTTCGACGGCCGTTGCTTCAGGCACTTCGCTAATAATCGCGGAGGCGAGCGCGGCATCAGTTGCATTGGCCACTTGGTTGTGCACGCTGTAAATACGCATCACATCGGTTACCCAAGCGGCAAACACCAACATACTCACCAACATCACCAGCATAAAGACGGAAATACCGCCTGCTTGCTTGCGCATCTTATCTCCTTTTGTAAATCGCGTGGCTGACGAGGGCTTGCTGCTCAGAAAAGAGCACCCACCAATGGGATAAAAGCTGTTTTGGCGCTGGCTGATAACAAACACTGACTACCCAAAGATCCACCTCGCTCAACTTAAACTCAACTTGAGGGGGTTGGCACGCCCCTTCTGCCACTGCAAACGGTTTTTGCTCAGAGAGGAATTGAACATTCACCCCCAGCACAGACCCTGGCTTTGCCATCAATTGCTCCGCTTGTTGCAAGTAGGCGGGAATCCATTCGCGCAATTGGTTTCCATCTTGAATATCTTGCATCGAGACAGCTCGAACTAAGGTATGGCTGAGCTCTTGGACCTTGTCGTTACTGCGGATCAGCGTGGTGAGATCCATAAAAGCCAGTGCCATCAGAAGCAGAAGAGGGATAAACATCAACGCTTCAATCGAAACACTGCCCGATTGCGTTCGGCGGCGGGCACTCTTAATCAGTTTCAAATGCTTTCTCCGGTATGATGGCAATCTGATTGCGGTAGCGGTATACCATCTCTTGATCCGTCAATAAAGGAATTGCCAAAGGAGGCAGTTCAAGAGAAACCGTGATGACGATAACTCCGTGCTGCAACTGCCCCTGTTGCGCCGTTTCTCTCTCCGTGACACCCAGCCATTGGGCTATAGAGGCAAACCGTTGGGATTCGATATTGGCGTTGCGCGCCAAATCTGGACTGTGCAACTGGAGCTGTTGTGAAAATTGTTCAATTAACGCATTCGGGTCCGCGACCTGTTTCAATTGGGTAGCGCGCCTTGCTTGTTGAATCGCATGATCGAGTGCAGAAAAATGCCATTGCACCCGTCCAATTTCAAAAAACAGTAGCACTAAGGCGAGCAATACCGGCATGATCAGGGCAGCTTCTACACTGACGCTGCCTATTTGACCTCTGTGACCTTTCATTGCAATCGGCTCAACTGCTGCTTAAGTAGCGCAATGTCTTGCTCCGCTTGTTGCGAAGACATGCTGTGAGTGAGTAACTCAAACGCTTGTTGCTCCTCATCTTGTGCCAACAACACCAAGGCATAATGCTGCGTGACGAAATCTGGCACGCGATTCCCCTTCATCAAAGGCTGCAACTGTGATTGTGCGAGCGTGAATTTCCCTTGAAGCAGGTAGTGAAATGAGAGGTTAACGCGAAAGCTTTTGCTGTCAGGCTCCAGCTCGATTGCACGCAGAAAATGCCTCTCCGCTTGCTCGGCGAACTGTTGCTCGTCTTGCGTTATTGCCAACAAGTTGTGTAGCCCCGCATGTTGCTCATTAAAGCCTAAGCCTTGCTGTAAATAGTTACTGGCTTGTAGAAGATCGCCTTGGTTGAGGTAGTGGCGACCCAATATGAACGCGGCTTCGGCGGCGTTGTCTGATTGTTCTAACAGCAATTGCTGCAACTGAGCTTGCGCTGCGTGTGGCCTGTCTTCTAGTAGGTCAATGCGAGCAAGCATCAAACGCGCGTGAGCTTCTTCGGGGTAAATCTCCAACACTTGTTGGTACTTATTTTTGGCAGAATCGTAACGGGCGTATTCAAAGGCGGTATCCGCCAGACTATTGAGAGATTCCGCACTCGGTTGTGAGGATGGCGCAGCGCACCCCACAAGCAAAAGGCCAAAAGTCGATAAAATGAGTTGGTAGGCAAATTTCATGGGTGGTTCCTAAATGGACAGCACAACACCGCTGCCCTAGCTGATGGTTATGCCAAACTGGTCAGAAGCTGGGAAAGAATCGGTGAAATCACCATCACCAACATCGGTAACATGATCATAGTCATCTGGATTAAGGTGATCTTTCCAGGCAACTTGCCGGCTTTTTCCTCAATATCCAGCGATCTTTGTCGACGCGCGTCTTCGCTAATTTGCCTGAGCGTGTCGGCCAATGGCGAACCATACTTTTCCGCCATCGTTAATGTGGTCGCCAAGGTATGCAGCTCTGGAATGCCCGTTCGCCAACTCAAGTTGTTGAGTGCTTGCGTGCGATCATTGAGCAGGTCTAACTCAGCCGAGGTGATTCGAAACTGCTCTGACATCTGCACATGCTGGGTGTGTAAATAACGCGCAACACGTTCAAAGGCGCGGTTGAGAGACAATCCCGACTCGACGCAAAGCACCAGTAAATCAATCGCATCTGGCGCAGATTGCTTGAGCTTCTTTCGGTATCGGTCTGCATTAAGATTCAACCACCACTCTGGGCCATTGGCACCGAATACATAGCCGACCAACACAAAAGTGAGTGACCACAGGCTCCATATCGCTTCCTCATTGAGCACCTGTCGAATCAGCAGCATCAACGCGACCAAGAGACCACATGCAACTTTTGCCAACAAAAGCCAAGTGAGCGCTTGAGGTTTATGAAAGCCAGCATTGGCGAGCAAGCGGCTTAAGCGTGCTTTTTCGGATTGGGTTATCCAGTTGTGCATCGCAATGTGTGAGCGTTCGGTATTGAGCGATTTTCGTTTCACGTACAACGCAAGGCGCGCCTCTTGACGCCTGCGCTGGCGGCTGTTTTTCCAAATCAGCATCGCCATCACCAACATCATCCATACGCTAAACAGCGTTAAGAACTGTGCAAGCTCCATCTTTTACCCCTTGAACTTGGTCAGTTGACGAATCAGCAGCAAGCCGCTAGTAACACTGAGCACCACATAAAGCAGGATCCATTGACCAGTACCATCACGCAGCAGGTAATCAAAATGCTCTTTGGCAGAGCCATACAGCACGCCAATCAACACCGGGGGCAAGATCGCCAACACCTTGGCAGAGGTACGTGATTCTGAGGTAATGGTTCGCACACGGCTCTCCATTAAGCTGCGCTCACGCAAGGTTTGCCCCAGTTGCTTGAGCATGTGAGAGAGTTTACCTCCGGTCTCGCTTTGCAAACTCAGCAGCGTCGTCAAAAAGTGAAACTCTTGACTTGGCATCTGCAGCGCGGCGAAGTGCATCACTCTTTCAACGCTGTGACCCAACTTAAGGCGATCATGCATGGCGAGAAACAAGCGCTTGGCACTGCCTTGATACTGCTCTGAGAGGGCAAAAAAGATGTCATGTAAAGGCGCTCCCACTTTAACCGCCCGCTCCATACTGTCGATGATATCGGGCATTTGCGCGTTGAACTCGCGGATGGCAAGCTGCTCAAAATGGCGAAGCGCCAACACCGTCATCAATACCGCCATGACGCTGACTAACAGTAAGGCTGTCGACGCTGCCATACCTTGAGAGAGTAAGGCGATAAATAGTCCGGAGCTCGCCATCACCAAGTACCAGCGGTACTTCTGTAATCGCGCCGTTCCGATCAAGGTTTCGATACGGCTGTAAAACGCCAGCCATTGCGGTCGTTTTTTCTCCGTCACAGCCAACGGTTTAAGGTAGCGTTTTCGCTGTTTCTCCCGCTGCGCTTCAACGCGACGTGAGCGCATGATCAATGCGCCCATCGCGAGCCAAATGAATAAAAAAAATAGCCCTAGCATGGTGCTCTCTTAGCCCCCTACACTTGCAAATAAGGTCGTCCACGCTTTGTCCAACGCGAAGTGGCGCGCGCGTTCAACCACATCATGCGGCAGAACGCCTTGGTGGTAATCACCGCGCCCTTCTTCATCCAGGCGATATTCAAACAGTGGATGTATGGCGATCTGCCCGTTTTCCAAACCACCAACGGCGGAAATCGCGGTGACGCGGCGCTTGCCATCGTGAGAACGCTCAAGCTGCACGACCAAATCCAACGCTGAACTGATTTGCTGGCGCAAAACCGCTGATGGGATCTGCTCTGCCCCCATCATCAACATGTTCTCCAAACGCAGCATCGCATCTGTTGGTGAGTTAGCGTGTAAGGTACATAAGGAACCATCATGGCCGGTATTCATCGCTTGCAGCATGTCAAAGGCTTCGGCGCCACGCACTTCGCCCAAAATGATGCGATCGGGTCGCATTCGTAGGGCGTTTTTGACCAAATCGCGCACCGTCACAGCACCCGTCCCCTCAGAACTGGCGGTTCGCGTTTCAAGCTGAATCCAGTGAGGTTGAGTGAGTGACAGCTCAGCCGCATCTTCGATGGTAATGATGCGCTCGTCATCACTGATGGGTGTACTCATGGCGTTCAGCAAGGTGGTTTTACCCGCGCCCGTTCCACCAGAAACCAAGATGTTAAAACGGCAACGTGCGGCCAACGCAAGGCATTCCGCCATCTCTGCGCTCATGCTACCAAAAGCAACCAAACCGGAAAGATCGTACTGACGTTCAGGGAACTTACGAATTGAGATACACACGCCATTGAGTGCCAATGGCGGCGCAATGATGTTGACTCGGCTGCCATCTTCTAAACGTGCATCCACCAGCGGTGTCGATTCATCTAAGCGACGCCCAACGGCATTGACGATTCGCTGCGCAACGTTGAGCAAGTGTTTTTTATCGCGAAAACGAATGTCGGTTTTCAACAGTTTGCCGTGACGTTCAATGTAGATTTGCTCAGGGCCATTGACCAAAATATCACTCACCGATGGGTCTTCGACTAAGCACTGAATTGGCCCCACTCCCAACATGTCATCACACAGCTGTTCCACCAGCACCGCTAGTTCACATTGGTTGTACGGCAGCAGTTGTTGGGCTGACATTTGGCCGACGGCTTTCTTGATCTCTTGCTGCAGTTGGGCTCGGCTCAATTTTACGGCTTCTGAGGGTTCAATCAGCTTTTCAAAAGCCGCTTGCGCGGCTTCTGGCATCACCAAGGGGTTACCTCGTGAGGCATGCACCCGTTGAGTTTTTTGACCAAACATTAGGCGACCCCCGCTAGGCGCGTTTTTAGTTTTCCAATCGCTTTAGCGAGCTTTCCACCGCGTTTTACCAAAGGTTCGCCGTTGTGCTCCGCTGCTTGTAAGGCTTTGCTATCGAATGGCAGTTCACTAAATTGTGTGATTGACCACGCTTCAAACAACTGCTTTTCACTCCAAGGCCGATGCGATTTGGCGCGGCTCTGGTTACCCACCAGATGCACGTGGTGCAGATACCCTTCGAGTTTCGACAAAATACCATCGGCTCGACGACCCGCCTGTAACGAAAAGTCGTGCACTAACAGAAAGTTGTCGGCAGAGACCAACAGGTCCTCGACTTTTTCAACCAGATAATGAGGCACATCCAATATGACGTAGGCAAACTGCTGCTTGAGCTTGTTAACAACGTTGATTCGCTGCTGCACAGATAACTCCTCTTGATCCTCTGCATAAAACAGACTCAACTGATGGCCGACGTTTTGGCCAAATTGTTTGATCAACACGGAGTCAACTCGCTCAACTTCAGTGACCAAACGATGCAGAGACGGCTGATAGTCCACCCCCAACAAAATCGGATGCTGTGTAAAGGTCAGATTAAAATCGACCAACGCAACCGAGCGATGTTTCGCAAGATCAAGCGCCAAGTTAGCCGCGATAGTAGAAGTGCCGACACCACCGCTTGTGCCACTCACCAAATAGACTTGGCCTTGTTGAAAGCCTTTCTGCGCATGCATTCCTAAAAGGTGCAACAAGCTCTTGTGCAGCGCTGTTGGATCCAATGGCAATGCAAGATAATCAGCAATGCCCATCTGCATCAGATGACGATATTCCGACAAGGAAATTTCCTCGCCGAAGAGAATCACTTGGCAACCCGGAGGCGTCACTTTGGCCAGTTCAGACAAGCGCTCCAACTCATCACGTTGCACCTGCAAAAGTAAAATGTCGCCACATTGACGCTGCGCTAACTGCTTAACCGCTGCGCTTAGGCTTTGCGTGTGGATTTGGCAATCAAGTTGTGCGATGCGATCCACCACCGACTCGATCACGCTCACTTGCTCGCCTTTCTGGGCAAAAACCATCATAGATTGACGTTTAATTTCCACTTTCCCCTCCCGAGCCATCGGTAATTTTCGCTGGGTCTTCGGCGATTCTTACACTGCCTTGGCGTAGACGCTCAACGGCCCCCACTTCCAAGCTGCTTTCGGTAATCAGCAGCGGCGCGCCTTGACGGTAATGCTGCTGATTGGCCATGGCCATTTGCAGACGACGTTTGTGGCGGCACTGCGCGTCACTCAACACCATATTTGGCTCAAAACGGCAAGTTTCTGGGATAAGCGCAACATCGATCTTCACCTCCACGTTGGCTTGATCGACTTGCTGCCAGCGCACGTCCACTGGCAAAGAGAGCGTATCACTGAGTTGTTGTTGCCACTGCGCGAGGTTTTTGTGCGAGACCTGCTGAGTGCGGATCAACACAGAGACTTCACCTTGCTCAACCCGGTTCTGAGTAGGCTGTAGAAGTTGCTGCAAAGCGGGCAACACCGCGTCGGGTGAGCTCAATGTCAGTTCACGCTGTTCGGATAAATTCGTCGTTGAGGTACACCCCACGTTGAACAGCATCGCGGCTGAAAGCATCCATAGATGCGGTCGTTTGTTAATCATGTTGTTGTGAAATCCTGTTAGTAGCGATAGCCGTAATCACCAATCAACTTTGGTGTGTTTGCCTCTCCCTCTAACTCACCAAAGATCAAGCGTTCAAAACGCGTCGGTGAGCGAAAGTTATCCAGTGGTGTCGGGATAGATTCGAGATCACCCGTCGGCTGAACCAGACTCGCCGTGGCGATGATCACCAGTTCACGTTCAATCTGCTTGCTCTTGTTGCTTCGAAACAGTGCGCCGATACCGGGCAACTCACCCAAAAATGGAATCGCATCCACGGAGTTTTCTTCCGATGTTCTTAATAATCCAGCCAACGCAAAGCTTTGCCCATCGGCCAACTCGATCGTTGTCGTCGCGGTTCGCTTATCCAGACCAGGCACATCAACACCATTGATTTTGATGGAATTTTGACGACTTAATGCACTCACAACCGGTGTGACGGTAAGAGAAATGCGGTTTTCCGATAGCACCGTTGGTGTGACAGAAAGGCCGACACCAAAGCTTTTGAACTCAACGCCAACCGAATCGCCATCGATGCTTGGGAAAGGAAACTCGCCCCCCACTAGAAACTCCGCTTTTTCACCCGATTTAGCCGTAAGATTTGGTTCTGCCAGTACATTCACTAAGCTTTTTGATGCCAACGCATCGATAATGCCCATAAACGCTGATTCTTTAATGAGATTATCGGGGTCAGTCAAATCCAGCCCCGCGGCAAATTCGTTACCGGGTGAAACGCCCAGCATCCAATTCGGATTCACTGATTGCCAGCGGATACCCAGCTCTTCACTGGTACTCTTGGCCATTTCCACCATACGGATTGAAATGTTCACTTGAGGCGCGGCAGTGATTTTTAACTGATTGATCACCAAAGGCAGCACCGACTGCCCACCTGGCCCTTCAGGCTGGTTGGCTGATTTACGGCTCACTTCAGCGGTGATTTCTTTCAGACGGTCTTTGTCTGCAACTTGCCCCAAAGCAAAATTGTTCACCAAGCTTAAAATATCCGCCGCCATTTCTGGACTTGCTACCGTGCCAGCGACGGCGATCGAATCGCCCACCGATTGAAGGCTAATGCGGTACGCCGGGTATAAGAGCTCAAGGTGACGCTCCAATTGACTCAAACCACTGTTTTTCACATTTAGACGATAGTGAGCAATGGCATCCCCTTCTTTGCCAACAATCACCAAGTCGGTTTTCCCCACTCGCGCACCAAACACCAACGCGCTGCGGGCAGACGGGGTTTTAACATCGGCAATGGTCGAATCAACGATGTAGACGCTGCGCATCTCTTTCGACAGCGGAATGAGCTGGCTTTGACCCACTTCCAAATCGATCTGTTTTGCTGCGTGTGCCAATGGCATCACCAAACACGCGATCAATACAAGTAAGCACTTTTTTACCATGTTTATCATTACTGACCTTCCTTCACGTTACCGCGAATCACGGTGACCGATTGAGTTGGCTGCTGCTCAAGGTCATACGCCCCAGAGATATCTTTTGCCCACTTAAGCGGTTTGTTGGCGACTTCGGTTTGATCGTGGTTGCCTCGCAACACCAGAGATAACTCCCCAAGCTTGCTGGCTAACACTAACTTTTCTGCGTCTTGAAGCGACACTTCAAAGGTCACTGAAGTTGGATCATAACTTTTGTTGTTTTTTTCTGGCTTTTGGTGCGTTGAATACTGGTTGCCAATCGCCAACAGGTGAATGTTTTGTAGTACCGTTTCGACCGCCATGTTGTTGTAGATAGGTGTGCCATTGGCATCCTGATCGATTTCTGACTGACTTGTCAGCAACACATCCACTTTGTTTCCCGGACGCAGTAAACCAAGCCCAGCCGCCATTGGGTCAAGTTCAATCGAAATCGCTCTCATGCCCGGTTTCACCAGTGCAGAAAGAAAATCCGATTGTTCTGGACGCAACAGCATGGCGGGTGATAACACCGTATTGGCAGGAATAAACTGCACCGCAACACTGCCTGCGATCTGCTCAAGTTCAAACACGGGCTGCAGAAACACATCACCCAAGGTATCCCGCTCTTGCAGCGAGACTTCTTCCCACTCTAAGCTCTCTCGCTCAATAAATGATCCCATCGCCAGCGCTCGGCTGGTGACCAGCACTTTCGCTTTTCGCTCAACGGGCGACAGGTTTTTTGATGTTTGGTGGGTCTGGGAGGTGTCTAGCCAAACAAACCCCGCCAACAATAAGGCAACCGACAAAGCTGCAAAGACAGCCATGTACCAACGACTCATGATGAAAAATCCAATTTATAAAATAAGGTAAGCGGTTGAAGCAGAAATAGAAGCACCAAGTGGAATCGTCCCTTGATGCGCGTTTGATATGGCAAAATAAGCACGAACTAACTGCCAAACCGCCAATATTCCTGCCCCAAACGCACTGAGTAAGACAAGTTCAAACCAGTTAGGAAAAACGATCCAAGCGCAGACTGCTGCCAACTTTACGTCCCCTGCACCGAGTAAACCGTGTTGCCAAAGCAGCATTCCCGCAACACAGACAATAAGGGCATACAAGGTCGCATCAAGCCAAAAAGGTGAGCCCTGCATAAAGCGATGACCAATCGCCACCAAAAACAGGAGTGCGATGTTGACGTTGTATATTTTCCGCTTCAACGCATCACTAAGCACCACCATTAGCAGCAGTGCCAGCAAGGTAACAAGTGTGACAACCTCTGGCTTCATGTTTACTCGCCTGCTGGGTTCAGGCTGTTGACGATGCTGAGAAACTTCTCTTTCAGGGCAGAGATAAACACCCCATCAGAACCAAAAATTGCCAATCCGCCCGCCGCTAAGCCTGCCGCTAGGATTCCATACTCGATCGCTGTCGCGCCGCTTTCATCGTTAATGAATTGTTTCAGCATCATTACTCCTTATCGAAACAATATTTAAGTGAATATGATAATCAATATCATTTGCAAATGATAACATTTCCATTATTATGCGCAACAAATAAAGCGATGAATATTTTACATGCTGGAGACTAATTAGTTTTTATTGTTTCAAATAGCAAAAAATACAGATCATCGATCTAAATAGGAGAACAAAAGTGCGATTAGTTGCGAGATTGGTCTCTGTATCATCTATGAAGCAAATTTTTCAATAAGGAGTGAAAATGCGCTTATTTGCCAAGAGTTTGGTAGCCTCAGCGATTGCAGGCTTATTGTCCGCATGCGGTGGTGGCAACGGTGGCGGCTCAGCCACCAGTCCAGCCACCCCATCAACCCCGACTAAAGTAACGTTAACGGGCTTTGTTACCGAGTTTAAGCCAGTAAAGATCACGGCCGATCAAACCGTTAAGACGGAAGTGAGATTGCTGGTTGGCGAAGAGATCGTGGCCCGTTCGGCGGTGAAAATACACTCTGGAGAGCACCAACCTCGCTACCTTTTACAAGTCGACCCTGCCACGCTTAGCGAGAATATCCCTATGACCGTGGAGGCGGTAAACGTTATCTACCCACGTGAACAAGAGGCTAACACGCGTGCTTTCGAGCGTTCGCAAACGGCAGAACAACCGTCATTAGAAACTCGCGAAGTGTTACTTTATCGCAATGCGATTGGCACCAAGCCACCACTACTCGCCGCAGATAAAAACAGCGATACTTTCATTACACATGATGAGTGGTTGCCATTAACCCTGTCTCAAACTAACTCGCTATTTTCTGCGCTCGATCCAAGTGGCAGACAAAGTGCGCAAGAGATCATGGAGCAACATGGTCGTGAGAAAATCATGGCGATTGCCGCGTTATTGCATGCGATCGCCGATCCTTTTGATAGCGACGAACAAATCGAACTCACCTCGCTCAATCTCTCTAGCGCCTCTCTGATTGATACTCTGCTTGAGAATGAAAACATGACATCTCCAGCAGCCGGGGAAGAAACGCCTTGGTTGGATAGAGTTAGCGAAACTTACCAAGCGATGGCACAAACTCATCAAGTGACACTACCTGATGGTTGGCAAAAACGCATTAAAGACAAATGGGTTGAGATGCACGCGGTCAAGCAATCCAATGTGCTGCGCGAAGTATTGGATAACTCTTACCCCAGCAGAACTTTGGTGCTGAGAGGCGAAACGGTGTCAGGAATGAAGAGCCCGCAAATTTCGCTGCAAATTGGTTCTTACCCGAACGATCCTTTAGCAAACAGCCATTACGACAACCCACTCAAACCAAAACGCCCATTGTTGGTACCAATTACACCAGTGGGTGAAGAAAAATCGTCGACAGCCATTGAAGCCGTGAACCACCAGTTTGAGCTGCGCCTCACACTGCGCGACACCACCAACGGCTTTGAAACCTGTCAACCGACTGGCAATGAGGTGTACGTTTATTACGACAAGAATGAAGACCTAACCAAACCAAGCGAGCACCCTACCGACAACATGCAAGATCTGTTGACGGTGATTGCCTACGATCCTGACAGCGGGGTTGAAATGCGCTCCTACTTAGGCGCGTTCTGTGAACTGGCGCAAGCGGATATCGATAAGAATCAAGATGGTATCGTGACTGCCGAGGAGTTCTCGCGTCTAAAAGTGTCATTTGAAAACAACGCCCACGCTCTATTGGCTGAGCGCAGTGGCTTGATGCACCATGGCGGTGGTCAATATGCCAAACCGGTAAAACAGACGGCTATTGATGCACTTTTTGCTAAACACACGCCGGAAATGGTGCAGTTGATGAGTAGCATTGTGGCGATGCAAATGGCATCAGCAGAGAATCAGGCACTACCGGCCATCGACAATGCCTCAGACTTTTTCCGCACCGCTGCTCAGTTGCTCGATTTGGATTACAACGCCCAATATCGCATGTATAGCAAAAGCAACATCTTGCCTGAACCGTTTCAAGTCATCCAACTGCTGAAAAACGTTTCAGATGTTGCTCATCATATGGAAGACACCGACACCACCATCAACACACTGTTGACCTGGAGTGCTCAAGCGTTTAGCGGTTTGAGTCAGTTCCCAGCGGACAACAACATCGCCAGCGAACTGAATTCGGCAATTCAAACCGGCAGCAGTTGGTTGCCCGCCGAGCCGATTAATGGATTGGAGTCAGTTTGCAGTACCGAGTTCGCAGAAGATCAAATTCGTGGTATCGCCGTTCGCGGACGCGGTGACGACTGGTTAACCTTGGAATGGCAACCACAAGGCACTAGCGGTTACACGCTTTACTGGGATAGCAAACCCTTTGCTAAGTTGAGCGATGCCATGCATCAAACCGCAGCGGCAGACCACATGGTAACGTTAACTGGGCTCACTAAGTTCACTCGTTACTACTTCCAAATTGCTCACAAAGGGACACCGAGCGCTCAGTTCAACGTTCGTTTAGGCGATGCAGGGCTGACTAACGCGCATCTTTTCGATTCTGATTTCGCTTGTGACACAATGAGTGGCTACGCGCGAAACTCCAACGCCGATGGTTACCAAGCGCTCTCTTTCTTAAAAGTGGATGCGCAAGGCGAACGCTTGGCTCGACAAGATCTCCCTTATATTGCGACACCGCATAGCTGCACAGTTGAAAGCAAAACTGGCCGTACTTGGGCAGTACCAAACAGTGAGATGGTAGAAGGGGATCGCATTCGCCACTGGTATAGCATTGATAACCGGTACTTGCATAGTGATAACTTGGCGGTGAGTGACGACCAATACAACGGCTTCTGCGTCGCGATCAACGGTGACGTTTACAGCCAAGACAAAGCACGCTACTGCACCGTGAATCAGCTTGTTCAGCGTGCCAACGAATCCAAACTCTGCGGTATCACCGATTGGAGGCTGCCAACCTATCAAGAAACGCTCAATATTTTGACGTTAGCAGGCAAACCGCAGATGAACTTTGATGACAATTTCTTCCCCTCAGTCGATAGCAGCAAGTTATGGATGAACGAGGCCAATCCAACACTAGAAAGTCATGCAAACTTACTCAGTACGAGTAGTTGGGATATTCGAACTCAAGTGGAACAGAAACAGATACCTCATCAAGTGATTTTGGTCAGTGATGGTTTGAAAGCGCAATAGTAATAAGGAAAACACATGAAAAGCACTTTTTTAATGCCGGCAATCATGCTTATTGCGGCCCCCACTTTGGCACAATGTCTTCCAGAAGAAGGACGTTTTAGCAAGGAAACCATCGAATACCAAGGAACAAGTTTGTGGGTTGTCAACGACAACAGAACTCAACTTCAATGGATGATGTGCCCACTAGGACAACAAGGTGAGCAGTGCCTAGGCGCTGCAACACAGAGGAAAAGAGAAGAACTTGATAAGATCATCACCGTGTTTAACGGAGACAAACAGCCTGAGACTTCTTGGCGACTACCTTATACCCAAGAACTTCTCACTATCACTGATCAAGGTTGCCGTTACGGGACATACACTGAGTTTTTTAAATTGACCCAGCCGATCGAATCGCTAGAACAGCTATATCAAACCGTAGCGCCGTACAAAGAGAAGTTCGATATCTTCTATCAGCAGCATCAAGCAAATCTACTGGCACTTGACCACAAACGCAGGAGCGATGCTGTTTTGGATAAAAAAGTAGAAGAGTGGCTGGAGAATAGCCGCAAACTATCTAACGGCCAATGGTCTAGAGAAACATCGAATCTCGTCCATAACGTACTCGTACCTTGGCTGGAAGAAAACTCGCCGGAATGGGTAGCCGTAAGGGCAAGTAGAAACAAGTTCAGTAACGCGTATGATTTTGGCGATGAAAGCATAGGGCTAGAAAAACTTCGTGCTCACTATGAATCTTACTATGAAGTCCTGAACCAAAGTTTCGCAACGCAGGCAGGATACAGTGTCTCTTTTAAAAATGTACCGAATTTAGGGACTGGCACAGATAACCACTTTGAAGTTTTTTATACATACGAGCAATCCACAATACAAAGCCAAGGAAGCTGGCTTGAATTCTACGTGCGTTTAGTGAGGCCAATTCCAAGCCGCTCTATTTAGTTTCTTAAAAATTAACACTCAAGGGCAAACGCCCTTGGGTGTTTTCTCAAAACGAGTCGTTTAAAAATCAAACTGCACATACACGGTGTTGTAGTTGCTGCCGCCTTTAATCCGGCCAAATTGCGAGGCATTTTCAAATATCGCCGAGCGATGGTGAAGCGAGTAGCCAAACCAGACATTCTTCCATTCTGATTGACCAAACAACTCCCCGGCATTCACGTCAAACGAAAAGTCGAGATAGTTGAGCAAATGGCTTGGCGTGTAGCCTTTTTCATCCATTTCGGTCTGTTCGATATAGGTAATATTGTCGATGTACGACATCCCTTCAGCAAAACCAAAACGCCACGGGGTCGGCCAATTGAAGGTGTAATAGGCTTTAATGGACACAACCGTTTCTGTACTCGATCTCTGCACTTGCGATGCCCAATGATGGGCGATTCCCGAGTGCAGGTAGATATCCAAAGGCAGACCAAACAGCTCATCGGTTAAAGGATGACCATAAAAAAATGAGCTCATTTGGTTGTTGTTCGGGTCTTTTTCTTGTTCAAATTTAAAGATTTCGCCAATATTGGACGGCGTTGCCCAGCCGTGTGCCACACGTAAGTAAGCCTTGTTGCTCAAAGATGACTTGCGTTCTTTGTTCTTATCGTTGAAAAATCCAAACCCGACAAAAAACTCGCCCTGATAGCGATCTTCCACGGCGTAGCTACGGTAGGCATTACTGTCTAAACGAGTCACACTGGCTTGCCCGAGCAGATAGAGATTCGACGCCACGTGATAGCGCGCTTTCAAACCCAAGTTCGCGTCAATTCCTGCACCAATTCGCTCCTGCGTGATATCGGAGAACGCAAAGTAGGTACTGTTAAAATCGGCTTCTTTGTACCTGAGCGTGAACGACGGCTCCACTTCCCAATCGCCCCAGCCATATTTGGCCGCAAGACGATAATTGGAGTGAAAACGGTACTCGTTGTCGCCCATAATTTCCGCTTCCAAACGCCAGTTTTCGTCCCAATGATACGCCAATTGCATGCCAAAGTCGGCTTTGTCGCCTTCAATCGAGTTTTGTGCCACTTTGGGAATATCGATAAAACGCAACCGAGTCAACGCATTAAGTTGCCATTTCTCATTGTCCGATTCGAACAGGTAAAAACCCCCTTCGGTACCACGAATAAACAGGTTGTCATCGTTGTAAAACATCATCGGGACAAACGTACTCACAGATTGATCGCCGCCGCTAGTATCAAATGGAATCGAGGCGACTCGATACATCGCCGCGATCCCCCAATCCGGTTGCTGAGCTTTAACCGTCTGACTAGGCAGAAAAAAAACTGCACCAAGACCCAAAATGAATAACTTTTGCTTCATTTATATAAACATTCCATCAATGACAGTGCGTCAAGCGTAAATAATTAACAAAACCATGAAAACGGTTTAGGCTCATCGATATTTAGCCGTTACAATAATAGATATTGCCTTTGATTTGAATTGAATGTGAAAGCTTCCGAACTGAAAAACATCCTCGTCTCATTACCTGATGATTACGATCCTGACCTTGTGATGGGTGAGGAGTGGCTACCCGAAAGGCTGGTGAATACTCGCTTAGACGGCGATTTGCTGTTTCTTGAATTTGATAACGCGCCCGATGATCTGCAAGGTGAAGAGGAAGGACGCGGCTTTGTTGAGCATGAAATCAGTATGATCCGCCATCGTTTTGAACAGATTTTAGCGGAAGCCAGCGACACCAAAACCAAAGCCGATGCGATGTTGGCGATTTTTCTCATGGGACACGAACTTTCCAGCTCCGAAGTGATCGAAGTGCTTGAAGATGAAAGTAACGACGACTAAATAAAACCACAGGAGTAAGGATTGACCCAGACAAACCCGCCGCGCTCTCCTCTGCCGCTGATTCTGGCAGGCCCGATACTCAGAAAAACGACCGCAAGCGAAATCAACCTTTGGCTGGTGAGCAGCAAACCCGTTGAGGGCACTTTTCAGGTCTTCGATGAGAGCGGCGAAAAATTGCTCTATCAAGCTCCGCTGAGCCTTTCTCAGCAACAACAAGTGGGTGAGCATGCTTTTGTGGCGCTGTGGCATTTTGCTGGCGAATACCCAACCAATTGCGCGCTGTTTTACCAAATTGACACCCAAGCGGGAGCCATCACTGAGCTTATCCCACACCTTTGCTACGAGGGAGATGAAACAAAAGGGATTGCATTTTCTGTTCGAACAACAGCCAATTACATCCTGCATGGCTCCTGTCGTAACCCGCACCATCGTAGTGCTGATGCATTGGTTGCGGCGGATAAAAAAGTCGCCTCGCTTTCGCCAGCAGAGCGCCCTGATCTCCTGCTGCTAAGTGGCGATCAGATATACGCCGATCATGTTGCCGGACCGACGTTAGACGCCATCACGCAGCTCATTGAGCGGCTCGGTTTAGCCAACGAAACGTTTGTCGACGCGCCTTTTCAAGACAGCATGGCGCTCTATCAAGATCCGCACTGCTTTTATGGCCGCGACCAAATTCTGCCCGACTATCGGGATAACTCAACGTTGTTTGCCCGTCTAACGCGTTTTCGCCGCCAACCGGTGTTCAGTTCCACTGAAAGCGAAAATCATCTCATCAGCTTTGCCGAGTTTTTTGCCATGTACCTGTTGGTGTGGTCGCCGCAGGCGTGGCAACTGGTTAACCGAGAACGCCTGAAAGAGCAAGCGTTTGAGTGGGCTGGGCAGACACTGAGCGAGAAATGGCAACAGTTGTGGCACAAAGAAATCAAGCAGATTGACGATTTTGTTGCCGGTTTGCCGAGTGTGCAACGCCTGCTCGCTCACTTGCCGACTTACATGATTTTTGATGATCACGACGTGACCGACGACTGGAACCTGACCATTGGCTGGGAGATGGCCGCCTATCAGCATCCATTTTCTCGCCGCGTGATTGGCAACGGCTTGCTCTCCTACTGGCTCTGCCAAGGCTGGGGCAATGCGCCGGAAAAATTTGACGAGCGCTTTTTCATCGCGGCGCAGCGCTATTTTCACTCCCCGACCACGGAGCATCAAGACGCGTTTATTCAACTGCTGTATCGCTTTGAGGATTGGCACTACACCATTCCCACCGAACCCAAAGTGGTGGTGCTGGATACCCGAACCCGACGCTGGCGCTCGGAATCACGCATGAACAAGCCGTCTGGTTTGATGGACTGGGAAGCGCTGGTCGAACTGCAACAGGAGCTGATGCATCAAGAAAAAGTGATCATCGTTTCTGCCGCGCCGATGTTTGGGGTCAAATTTATCGAAATGTTGCAACGCATCATGACGCAACTCGGCCAACCTTTACTGATCGACGCCGAAAACTGGATGGCGCATCCGGGCAGCGCCAATACGCTCATCAGCATTTTTACCCACACCAAAACGCCAACCAACTTTGTCATTCTCTCGGGAGATGTGCACTACTCGTTTGTCTATGACATCAAGTTGCGCTTTCGTAAATCCAGCCCCAACATCTATCAGATCACTTGCAGCGGATTAAAAAATCATTTTCCTGTGCGACTGCTGCGCTATTGTGATGCGATGGATAGGCTGCTTTATAGCCCCCGTTCGCCGCTCAACTGGTTCACCAAACGTAAGCGCTTGAAAATCAAAAAGCGTAGCCCAGACAACCAACGCTTTTACCGTTTAGTTAACCACAGCGCCATTGGCGAGCTGCACCTCGATGCGGACGGAAAACCAAAGCGAGTCAGCTTGCTCACTAGCGATGGCCGTTGTGTCGATTTTCCAGCAACCAGTGCAGAAGAATGAAAACGCGGCAGAATAAAATTATCGATAGCGGATGCGCAACAGCATTAGCGCTATCATGTTAAAAAAAGTATTGCGATTGAAAAGGTCACCGACATGTTTAACAAACTCACCACTCTCTTTAAACAGTTGCTTGATGGCACAGATTTGGGCCAAAACGCCGCCAACAACCCCAATCTGGCAATTGCCAGCTTATTGTGTGAAGTTGCAGGCGCCGATCATCAAATCGATGAGCGCGAGCAAGCGGTCAAACGCCATTTGCTCAAGCGCCTGCTCAATTTAAGCGATGACGAAGTGGAAAGTTTGCTCACTCAGGCGCAAAGTGGTGTTGCTCAAGCCGCCTCGTTGTATGAGTTCACATCACAGTTGAGAGAGCTTTCGCAAGAGACGCGTTTTGCGCTAATCAAAGGCATGTGGGAGGTGGCGCACGCCGATGGTGAGATTGACCCAATGGAAGATGCCGTGATTCGTAAAACCGCTGAGCTACTCTATGTGGATCACCGCGAGTTTATCCGCGCCAAACTGCAAGTGATCGATAAGTCGTAAAGCGAATTCGCCAATCAAAAAGCAATAAAAAAACGCGCACTCGGCGCGTTTTTACCTTATTCAAAGATTACAGGACGGGTTTTTGATGCCAACGGTAGACTGCACCACTGCCGAACACAAATACCACACTCCAAAGCACGGAAAGTAACATCTTTATTTGCCAACTGGGTTGTTATGATTTGCAGAAAGTGTAGTGGCGCAAGATGAACAAAAATGAAAAGCGAGATGAAGATTTAATGACGCTCGTTTTTCATCTGAGCCTAAAACATGGTTAAAGCGAGTTTGGCTAGGTTGTAGGCATCCACATAGCCCGAATGCTGCCGCCCTTCCCAATCGATGCCTTTCGCTTCTTGCGCCTGACGATGACCAATGCGCTTATCTTTGAGGCGATTTTGAATGCGGTATAAGGTAGCCAAATTGATAAACTCACTAAACGGGGGCTCAATCCCTTTCGCGTGGCACTCGTTAAACAGGATCTGGTCGTCTCGGCCCCACGAGGTGTAAATTTTATTGCTGCCGCCAAAGTTTTTGATCATCGACTTAATCACTTCAGCCAAAGGCCTACCCTGCTTTTCAATCTTACGCGGTGTAATGCCCGTTAACTCTGCACAAAACAGCGACACTTCGTCGTGTTCCGGTTTAACGTAATACTGCGCGCGTTTCACAATCTCCCCTCGGAGCAAATCAATTTCCGCCAAACCAATTTCAATGATTTCACCTGTGCGCCCGACGCCATCCTCGTTCCAGCAGCACATTTCCAAATCAAAGCAAACAATTCGGTTATGGTTCATAGATTGCCTTTTTCTCGCGGTTGATTGTTAAAGGGCGAAATTGTACCCCAGAGAAAGCAGAAACTCGACCTAAGTGCGGTTGTTTGCTTATTTTCACCCCAACTGACCAAGATTCTTGGTCCCTCGTGCGCGTTGGCGAAAATCCATCGCCAAAAACAGGCCGTTATTTGACGATATTTTCAGCAAAACCGCCGTAAATTCAGGGGTTGCAAGCGGTTTTAATACAATCTCCTCACTTGAATATGCTACTATCAGCCACCATTTTTATGTCTACACTAGGTGCACGTCGCAAAATCGCCCTTGAATTTGCGGCAAATGAGCCAATCCACGCACCTTTAAATCAATCGATTAGAGAAAAAATAGCATGAACATTGATTTAAACCTGATTCCTCAAACATTCGATATGCTGCATGCAGGCCTTGCGGCGTCGAGTGTTTTACTTCTCTTGGTTGCCGTTTCGCGCAAAAGCAAAGTGATCGAAAAAGTGGTTGAGAAACCGGTTGAAAAGATCGTTGAAGTGGAAAAGCCAGTAGAGAAAATTGTCGAAGTCGAAAAAGTCATCGAAGTTGAAAAAGTGATTGAGAAAGTGGTGGAAGTGCAATCCAAGCTCGCCACTGCCTCAACCGATTCGGCGATGCAACTGCTCTCGATTATGCAGCAAGAAGCGCGCTTGATTGATTTCTTAAAAGAAGATCTCAGCGCATTCTCCGATGAAGAAGTGGGCGCTGCCGCCCGTGTTATCCATACTGGCGGGCAGAAAGTACTCAAAGAATACGTCACGCTAGAGCACATTCGCAGCGAAGAAGAAGAGATGCGCATCACGGTGGCCGAAGGCTTTAACCCTCAGGCGATTCGTTTGGTGGGTAACGTGACGGGCAAGGCGCCGTTTAACGGCATACTGGTTCACAAAGGTTGGAAAGCCAGCGCAATCAACTTACCGAAACTCGCGGAAAACTACGACGCGACCATCATCGCGCCCGCTGAGGTTGAGCTGTAATGGAAATGCACAATACACCAGCGGCTGAGCAAGCCGCCAAATTCAGTATCGGTATTGACCTTGGCACCACCCACTGCGTGCTCTCTTTCCTCGATACGCAAGACGAGCACGCTCGTGTGCAAGTGATGGCGATCCCTCAGTTGACCGCGCCGGGAACGGTGGAAGCGCGCAGCCAACTGGGCTCGTTTCTCTACCAGCCGCACGAGCATGAGATGAATCCTGCGTCACGCGTGCTCCCTTGGACCACAGAACCCAAAGCGCTGGTTGGTGCGATTGCTCGTAATCTTGGCAGCAAAACGCCCATTCGTTTAGTCGCCAGCGCAAAATCTTGGCTATGCCATGGCGGCGTGAACCGCCGCGATGCCTTTTTGCCTGCGGGTAGCCCGGAAGAGGTGGAGAAAGTTTCGCCCCTGCGCGCCACCGAGCTTTATCTTGAGCACCTGAAACAAGCGTGGGATCACGCTTATCCGCAGCATCCGCTGGCCGAGCAAGAGGTGACCATCACCGTTCCGGCTTCGTTTGACCCTGCTGCGCGCGATCTCACCGCGGAAGCGGCACGCAATGTCGGCTTTGTGCATCTGACTCTGCTCGAAGAGCCACAAGCCGCACTGTATAACTGGATCGACAACAGCAACGAAAAGTGGCGCGATGAAGTGAGCGTCGGTGACGTGGTGCTGGTGGTCGATATCGGTGGCGGCACCACCGACCTTTCTCTGGTGGAAGTGACCGAAGAGCAAGGTAACCTGACGCTCAAACGTATCGCCGTGGGTGAGCATATTCTGCTTGGCGGTGACAACATGGATCTCGCCCTCGCCTACAGCTTAAAAATGAAATTGGCGCAAGAAGGCAAAGAGCTGCAACCTTGGCAAATTCAGGCCATGACGCACGCTTGCCGTGATGCCAAAGAAGCGCTGCTCAACGATGCCGAGTTGCAAGCCGTGCCGATTGTGGTGCCAAGCCGTGGTTCAAAATTGCTCGGCGCGACGCTTAAAACCGAGCTGACCCAGCAAGAAGTGCAGCAAATGCTGGTGGAAGGCTTTTTCCCCAAAGTGGCGATTACTGAACATCCGCTACAACGCAATCGCGGCGCATTGACGCAAATGGGCCTGCCTTACGCGCAAGATGCCGGAATTACCCGCCATATCGCCGCATTCTTGTCAAAACAAGCCAATGCGATGAATGGCGATGCAGCGCCAGCACAAGATTTCAATCCGTTTGTTGGCGGCATGCCCGGTATGCCGGGGCACGGCGCTCCTTCAGCGCAATTTATCAAGCCAACCGCGATTCTATTTAACGGCGGCGTATTGAAATCAGCACTGCTCGCCAATCGTTTAGAAGAGACCATCAACGAATGGTTGCTGGACGCCAATGCAGAGATGGCGAAGCGGTTGACGGGGGTTGACCTTGATCTGGCGGTGGCAAGCGGCGCGGCCTATTACGGCGCAGTGCGTCGTGGCCAAGGCGTGCGCATTCGCGGCGGTATCGCCTCCAGTTACTACGTTGGTATTGAAAGCGCGATGCCAGCAATTCCGGGAATGGCACCGCCCATGGAAGCGCTGTGTGTGGCTCCGTTTGGTATGGAAGAAGGTTCCAGCGTCGATGTTCCGAGCCAGCAATTTGGTTTAATCATCGGCCAGCCTGTTAACTTCCAGTTCTTCGGTTCTACTGTGCGCCGCGACGATCTGGCGGGCACCCATCTCGACCATTGGGGCCAAGATGAGTTAGAGGAGCTACCTGAAATTCAGGTCACTCTGCCCGTTTCTGAGGGCCGCCGTGAAGGAGAAGTCGTGCCAGTGACACTCGCATCCCGAGTAACCGAGCTCGGCACGCTCTACCTCGAAGCCATTGCCGCTGACAACGGTCAGAAGTGGCACGTTGAGTTTGACGTGCGTGAAGACGCCAAACAAAACGCACAATAATCGTTTCTCGCAACGGCATCCCTATGGATGCCGTTTTTAAATCACTCAAGGACTTGTCATGACATCTCCTCGTTATCTCGTCGGTATCGATTTAGGCACCACCAATACTGTAGTGGCGTTTTGCGAACTGAGTGAGAATCTCCAAGACGCCCACGTCTCTCTTTTCGATATTGATCAGTTAATTGGTCCCGGTGAAGTGGTGCGCAAACCGCTGCTACCCTCTTTTCGCTATCACCCCGCAGAGGGACAAATTGCCCCAAGTGATCTCACCCTACCGTGGGATCACCACGCCGTTGCTGGCGATATTGCTAACGTCATCGTTGGTGAATGGGCACGCGAGCTCGGCGCCAAAGTGGAAGGCCGTCAAGTGTCCAGTGCCAAAAGCTGGCTGTCTCATCAGGCGGTTGACCGTCACTCAGAGATTTTGCCGTGGGCAGGCGCGAGCGACGTAGACAAAGTATCGCCCGTCATCGCCAGCGCCAGTTACCTCAATCACATTCGCCAAGCTTGGAACCATCGTCATCCGGGCAACAAGCTGGAACATCAGGAAGTGGTGGTCACTGTGCCCGCATCGTTTGATGAAACGGCGCGCAATCTCACTCTTGAAGCCGCACAGTTGGCAGGGCTTGGCAAAGTGCTCCTTTTGGAAGAGCCGCAAGCGGTGTGTTACGACTGGTACGCCCGCCACCAGCAAAATGCGGCCGAACAGCTCAAACATCTCCCACTGATTTTGGTGTGTGATGTCGGCGGTGGCACCACGGATCTCAGTTTGATCGAAGCCAAGTTCAACCAAGGCGAATTGGCTTTGGATCGCATTGGCGTCGGTGAGCACCTGATGCTCGGCGGCGACAACCTCGATTTAGCTTTGGCCCATTTAGCCGAGCAACGCTTTAACCAAGGCAAGAAGCTGAACGCTGCTAGCCTGAGCAAACTGATTCAGCAAACACGCAAAGCCAAAGAGCAGTTGCTGTCGGCACGCGCGCCAGAAGAGATGAAGATCACCATGCTTGGCAGCGGCTCAAAATTGCTCGGCGGTACACGCAGTGTTGCGCTTAGCAAACAAGAGGTACACCAAATCGCCCTTGATGGCTTCTTTCCTCTGTCTGATTTTGCTCAAACGCCGGATAAACGCCGCAGTGCGGTGGTGGAGTTTGGCCTGCCTTATGCGGCAGATCCTGCGGTCAGTAAGCACGTGGCGGAGTTCCTCAGCCAGCATCAGCAAGTCTCCTATGCTGCGCTTGGCCAAGAAGACACGAGCCAACCCGCCATTCCCGTTGGCCTACTGCTGAACGGTGGCGTGTTCAACAGTGAACTGGTGACGGCGCGCATGAGCGAATTGTTGACCCAGTGGTGCGGCTCACCCGTGACGGTGCTCGACAACCCGCACCCCGATTGGTCAGTGGCACTGGGCGCAGTGGCGTTTGCCAAAGCGCGGCGCGGCGCACAGCTGAAAATCGGCGGCGGCGCGGCGCGCTCTTATTTCTTGCATCTGCAAGAGAAAAACAAAATGGGCAAAGCGCTCTGTTTGTTGGCCAAAGGCAGTGAAGAGGGGCAAGAGATCCGCCTCACTGGGCGTCGCTTTGCCCTTACGCTCGGAGAACCTGTCCGCTTTGACTTGCTGACGTCCACCCACGACACCTTGACCAACCAAACCTCGATTCAAAATGGCGTGATGGTCAACGTCGATGCGGATATATTCGCTCCGCTTCCCCCCTACATCGTGACCTTGCAAAGTGATGGCGCCGATTTGCACGCCAATCAAAAAGAGCGGGTTGAAGTTCAGTTGGCGTGTCAGCTCACCGAAGTCGGTACGCTGAAAATGGAGTGTGTCAGCGTTGAAGATGACAGCAAACGCTGGGCATTAGAGTTTGAAGTGCGCAATAAAAAGGCGCAAGAGAGCGAACAAGTGGCGCTCAATCCTCGTCTGACCGATTGCAAGGAGCTGATTACTCGCCTGTATAGCGGCAATAAAAAAAGTGGCGAAGGCAACGAAATCAAAATACTTGCCAAAGAGTTGGAGAGAAAACTTGGCAAGCGCGATGAGTGGGATTTCGTCACCTTGCGGCAACTGTTTGATGCCTTTGCTCAAGGGCGCAAACGTCGCCGCCGCTCAGAGCAACATGAGAAGAACTGGCTACGATTGGCAGGCTTTGCCCTGCGTCCCGGCTTTGGCGATGCCACCGATTCTTGGCGTATTGAGCAGGTTTGGAGCCTGTACCAGCAAGGTATTCAATTTCAAAACCACCAAGGTTGGACCGATTGGTGGGTATTCTGGCGGCGCATCGCTGGCGGGCTCAACCAAGAGCAGCAAGAGACAATTTTGGCCGACATCGCTAAGTATCTGCATCCCGGCGCGATGAAAAGTCCACAAACCGCCAAGACTGCACAAGAGATGGGCTACGAGGCGATGGTTCGTCTTGCCGCCTCGCTAGAGCAGTTGGAAGTGGACGATAAGGTACTGCTGACCAGCTGGTTTTTAAGCAAAGCGCTTAACCACAACCAGCTTGAGCAAGCGCACTGGTGGGCAATTGGCCGCTTAGCATCGCGCACACCGCTGTACGCCAGCCAGCATCGCGTGATCCCTCGTGAGCAAGCGGAACAATGGCTGCCAAAACTGCTAGAGCAAAACTGGCAGAAAGAGCCGATGATCGCTTTTGCCGCGGTGATGATCTGTCGCAAAACGGGCGATCGCCAATTCGACATCAGCGATGATTACCGCCAGCAGGTGTTAAGCAAGCTCCAGCAAAGTAAAGTGCCCGACTCTTGGCTTACACTGGTCAGTGAAGTCAAAGATCTGTCTGAATCTGAATCAAAACGCGTATTTGGTGACGCCTTGCCAAGCGGTTTGCATTTGGTCAGTCACTGAGCTGTCACTCGTCCCGCAACTAAAACAGCCAGCGAGATGCTGGCTGTTTTTTGTCCTTAGGTGCTTAACTTAAACTGGCAAGTCGCGCTGCAAACCCCATAAACAGCAGCCCAAGCAACCCGTTGCCTAATTTGCTCAGTGTCTGATTGTTCTTAAACAGTTGCGTGAGCGAGGTACCGACAAAAATCAACACGCTCAGATAGACAATGCTGAACACCTCCAAAATCGTGGCAAGGATCAGGTACGAGATCCAAGTGTGTTCATAGGTGTAATCAATAAACTGAATAAAGAAGGAGACATAAAACAAGATCGCTTTCGGATTAGTCAGGCTCAAGGTGAGCGCTTTGGTAAACACCTTTTCCACTTTACGCGGACGCGCCACACCTTGATCATCTAATACAGGCTTTTGCCAATATTGTTGGATCAGTTTGAAGCCCAAATAGAGCAGATAAGCCGCCCCCAAGTATCGAATGATGGTGAATAGCAGCGGTGAGGTTTGGATCAAAGACGCCACGCCTAAATAAGAGAGCAGGATCAAAATCGCATCACCAACCAGTACACCCATCGCCGCTTTGTAGCCGGTTTTGATGCCAAAGGTCGAGCTGGATTTGAGCACATAGATAGAGTTGGGACCGGGGGCCAAAATGATCATCAGCAGCCCCAGCATATAGGTCCAAATATTAATCACACCAAAACTCTCAAACATGCACTGCCTCGCAAAAATGATTATGGGAAGCATGTTGTATAACGCAAAGTATCATTAAAGTCTATCCACCAATGGTCTGCCCTTATCGCACCTCTCACCAACAGCGCAGCAAACGCGAATCTCCGGTCAGCCAAGAGACCCAACGCCGCTTGGAATTGAGCACGAAACTCTCTTTGGCCTCAATCCCTTGCACAATATAGCCATCCGCCTGCGGCAATTTCGCGGCTTCTTCTCGCGGCCAAAAAACAAACCGCCATTGATCGCTCAGGATCCTTTCACCACTGAGTAAAGCGTGATTGAGCTTATCGCTCATGACTATAATTGACAGCCCAGCAGCTTCCTCAATTCCAAGCCCACTGTCGGTCACCTGTCCCACAGCGACTGGCACTGAGAGCGTGCAATGACGTCCGTGTTCATCCACATGTGTGTAGCGCCCATCGCCAACACGGCCACGCAGCCAGATCAACTCGCCTTGGTTCATTTTTCCGACAGAGACAACCCCAAACGCGCCTTGCGGTAAGATGTGCTCCATTTCGCCTTGGCCCCATGCTAGCGGAGCGAGCAATAACAGCAGAGTCAGATAAAACTTCATCCTGCACTCCTTTCTGTCGCAACAGGCCCTTCCAGCGTTAACCAATACAGCAGTAGCAAAGGGCCAAAAATTGGCAGCAGAAAAACCAAACACCACCAGCCAGAGCGCTCTATGTCATGTAAACGTCGCACCGTAATCGCGAGTAACGGCAGTAATGTCACGGCGCTGTAGAGCAGGTCAAACACACTCGCGTTTCGCCAAGCGATATCCAAGCCAATACACAACAACGTCAGTAAAAGATGGAACAACATAAACATCCAAAACTCTTCTCTCGATGTTCGCCCTGCAAAGTCCGCGTACTTTTGCCAAGCCAAAATATAGAACCGCATCACTCATCTCCTTTTAATCTGTGATGTGCTTATAGTGGTCAATGGGCAGGGCGAAAGCGTCCTAAATCCGGTTTTAGCACGTGGCAAAACCGGTATTGGTTCTTTAGGGCTATATTGTTCAGATTCAAAGCATTATGCTAAAGCGCTCCACTGACCGACACTGCACAAAGCCAAAACAGGACATTTCATGCTCGCCATTCCTATTCCTTTTGTTGTCTCTTTGCTGCTCGCGTTACTCGCGATCACCTTATATGTGCGCTTTGCCGAGCAAGCTAAAACCGCCTGCTGGTTTCTCATCCTTTGCGCTCTGACAACGGGTCTGGTTGGACTGCGTTGGAGTTTCAATCTGCCGCTCTTTGCTCTGCTTCAGCCCTTATTTGCTTCCTGCATTCCGGTATTTGCTTGGTACGCCTTTACCCATCTCAGCCACACGCAAACACTGACTCAATTTGCCGCCAAGCATTCAGTTGGGCCACTTTTGGTACTCGTCAGCGTGACCATTCAGTCGCTTTGGTATTTGCCGCTGGATGAAATTCTCACCGCCATTTATCTGGTTTACGGCATCGCGTTGGTACGTTACTCCGCCAAAGAAACACTGTTGATCCATGTTTCCTTCAGCAGTTGGGAAAGCGTGAAAAGAGCCGAGAATATTGCGGGCTGGATGCTGCTCTTTTCCGCGCTGATTGACAGTGCCATGTCGCTCGACTTTACCTACAACCAAGGCGCGTTGGCCCCGTTTATTTTGAGCATCGGGCACTTGGTGTTGCTCCCTGTTCTCTCTTTGGCGGTGATTCTGGTCGCGATGAACACCGCAAACCATGATGAGGCCGATGAACTTTCGGACAAAGAAACCAAACTCGAAGCGCCGCTGAATAACGCATCCAATCTCACCGCACAGCAAGCGCAAACCATTGTCATCGCACTCGATGAACTGATGAAAACGAAACACGCCTACCTAGATCCTGAGTTGACGCTGTCTAAACTGTCACGCAAATTGTGTGTTCCTGCCAAACAGATCTCCAGCGCGGTGAACCAAGTGAAGCAGAAAAACATCTCTCGTGTCATTAACGAATACCGAATCGAACACGCCAAGCAGGCGCTGCACAGCAGCGATGCTCCGATCACACAAATATTTATGAACTGTGGCTTTCAGACCAAGTCCAACTTTAATCGCGAGTTCTCTCGCCTCACTGGCATGACGCCCAGCCAGTACCGAAAAGCGGCGACACTTGCTGAGTAACTCGAGATTTTGCAAGCCTTCGCGAACGGATTGAGGCTCGCCATACCATAATCTCAACATGCAAAGGAGAATCGATTGTGCCTTTAGAAAAATTTGCCGCTATTTATCAGCGTGCTGCCGAGCGCAAAGGAGGCGAAGCGCAGCTCGAAGCACTACTGGGCAAACCGCTCAGTAGCGATGCAATTGCCGCCATCAGTGATGATCGCTGGTTGTCCGCTTTCAGTATGAAGATTTTTCAAAGCGGCATTTCATGGCAGGTGGTGCGCAATAAATGGCCCAATTTCGAGGAGGTGTTTTTCGGCTTTCGGATCGAGCCACTGCTGATGCTCTCCGACGAGCAGTGGGACGAAAAAGCCAGTGACACACGTATTATCCGTCACCATGCGAAAGTGATGTCGATTCGCGAAAACGCCCAAATGATCCATAGTGTCTCAACGCAGCACGGCTCATTCGGTCAAATGGTCGCCAACTGGCCTAAAGATGACATCACGGGGTTATTGTCGTTTTTGAAAAAACACGGCAGTCGACTAGGCGGCAACACTGGGCCGTACAGCCTTCGTCAACTCGGGGTCGACACCTTTATTCTTTCTGGTGATGTGGAGGCGTATCTGCGCAACGGTAAGGTGATTGAAGGTGGCAAGGAGACGAAAAAGAGCCAACAAGCCGTCAACCTCGCATTTGCCAAGTGGCAGCAAGAAAGCGGTCGCAGCTTAACCGTCATCAGTCAGACCATCGCCTTTAGTACTGGCGACAACCGCGTTTAGATAGCCCAAGTCATCCCCTCCTAGCTAAGCGCGGTGGCTATTTCGCGCTTAGCTAACACCGTCCTTTGTTTTATAAATCACTCCGATTCAAGCAATTATTTATAGTTGTCACAACTTTATAACATAGTTGTCATCACTATCTTCTAGATTATCCATCGATTTCAAACAGATAGGATAATGTAAATGGATATTTTCACTTTGCGAACCTTGCTACCTTTGTTGTGCAGCGCTCCTGTTTTGGCCGATACCGATGTCTACCTAACCAATAACAGCGACCAAACCTTGACGATTCAAGTACAACACAGCGGCTCAGATCGCCTCACTTTAGGTGACGAGTGGCTACAGCACACAGACCAAATTGGCCCTTGGGAAACCAAAGCGGTGATCAGTTTTAATCGTTGGACGGGAGTCAAAGCGGGCGAGCACTACCAATTTGATACCGTCGTCACCAACTTGCAAGGTGAAAGCGTCACACTACACCAAACCATGAATGGTCACTGGTACAACTCTTCCATTGAATACGGCGTGAGCGCGGCCGATGTTCCGCTCTCCTTACAACAGGATAGAGAAGTGCACCGTTTTCGCAGTGATGCCTTTGGCAATGCCAACACCGAATTGGTACTCAAGTCCGACGCCGCAGCCCGCTATGATGATCTCTGCTACACCATCACGCCCGCCAAATTGGACGAGCAAGTCGAGCCAAGCGGGCACACCTTAAAAATGATGACCTACAATATTTGGGCGTTGCCCGGCGTGGCATCGCATATCGGTGATCGTTTTTCGATTATTCCCAAACACGTGAAAGGCTACGACGTCTTAGCCTTGCAAGAAGTGTTTGCCAGCGGCCGCAGCGCTTTTTTACGAGAACTGGCCAAAGAGTATCCTTATCAAAGTAAGATGCTTGATAAAGAAGGCATCAATATCCACGATGGCGGTGTGGTGATCGTGAGTCGCTATCCTATTGTCAATCAAGCACAGTACGTCTTCCCTGATTGTAGTGGCACTGATTGCTTTGCGGACAAAGGGGTAAACTATGTTGAAGTGATCAAAAACGGTCAGGCGTATCATCTGTTCGCCACCCACACGGCTTCGTTTGATACCGATACCGCGCGCGAATATCGTCAGCGCCAGTTCAAACAGATCCGTGCATTGGCACAATCACTGAACATTCCTGCCGATGAAACTGTGGTTTACAGCGGTGATTTCAACGTCAACAAACTTAAGTTCCCGGGCGATTACCAACAGATGTTAGTGAACTTGAATGCGCTGGAGCCCCAATACTCAGGCTACACGGCGTCGACTTTCGATCCGCGCATTAATGACTTTGCTGGTGAAGCACTCTCTGGCGGTGAGAATGTCGAGTATCTCGATTATGTGTTGCTCAGCGCAGAGCATGCGAGCAAAACATCGAATGATAACCGCGTTGACGTGCCACGTTCCACCGATGCCAGATTGTGGAAACATTACAATCTTTCCGACCATTTCCCGGTGAGCGCGGTGATCAAGTAATGAATCGAACACGTGCTTTTTTCCTGCTCGTCCTTGTGGCGAGCTTGATTGTCGGCTGGCAATTTTGGCCGCACAACAAAGAACAAAGTGGGCTGCTAGCCTCACCTGCACTCATTTCCCCTACTGACGCCGCACAGGAAAGCAGCGCAAACTCAATTCCCCCCAACACCACAGAGACAAATCTGCCTTTTGCTCTTACAGCGCAAGCCGCTCAGCCCGCAAATTTGCTGCTTGATCCTAACAAGCTACGCGAACTACAAGGCCGTGCTTTACGTGAACAGTTAGAAAGTTTTTGGCGCGAATGTGTGCATAAACAAAATTGTGAAAAGCAGCTTGCTCAACTTCAAACCTCTCTGTCTGTCGAGTGGTTTCAACTGCTTCAAAACTTCCGCCAACGCAGCCGGCAATGGCAGGACGCACAGGCACACATGCCACTGGAGTCGCTCGATAGCCTCTCCCAGCGGATCGAGATGTTTAAAGAAAATGTGCTGGAGATTTGGGGCCCGCTGAGCGCTGTCCTTTTGGCCGATCAATTTGCCATATTGGAGTTTCGCCTAGACAGTGTGCCACTGACACAAATCGAAGCTAGCCAGTTTGTTGAGCAATATCAAAGCCTGATCGAGCGCTGGCAACAGCAGGGCGACGCGCTTGAATTTGAGGATAAGCAAACTCATTACGAGCGAGCACTGAGTTTGATTCCAAGCCACTATTCTGCGGACGAAAGAGAACAGATCCGCCAGACATTGGCCCAAAAGTACCTAAGCGATGAACAATCAAGCGAGATTGATTTTCGAGCTCAGCAGGAGCGTGAGCAAGAGAAACAAGTGGAAGACTACCAACGAGCCTTGGCGCAACTGAAAGCCAGCTTGGAAGAGCAGAGAACAAGACGCTACGCGAGTTGGGATGAGCCGCAGTGGCAAAACTACTATCAGCAGCAAATTGCCCATTTTCGCCGTGAGTTTTTTGCTACACCATAACGCCTTACTGTCCGGCAAAGCGCTCTGGCGCTGCTAAGAAATTTGCTTTTCTTCTGGGAAGAGGTAACTGCTCCAAATGAGTACCGACTCACTATTTTTTGCGCGGTACATATCTTCATCAGCCAGCTTCACCAAGTGGTTGATGGAGCGGGTTTGATCAGGATAAAAGCTGATACCAATACTGGGATAAACGTGCAGCTTTTCTCCGTTGAAATCGATCGGTTCACTGACCATGCGAGCAAACTGTTCTGCTTTTGGCAGTACGCCATTGTAGTCTTTCAGTAAATCGAGACACACGACAAACTCGTCCCCCCCAATGCGCCCCAAAATGTCGGTGTTGCGAAAGCAAACCTCCATGCGGCGCGCCACTTGGCGTAGTATTTCGTCTCCCGCATAGTGACCAAAGGTGTCGTTTATCTCTTTAAACTTGTTTAAATCAATAAACAGCAAGGCCATCTTTAATTCGGTACGATTCGCTTTCGCTGTGGCATTTTCTACCGCCGCCATAAAGGCGCGTCGATTATTCAACCCAGTCAGCGGGTCTTTCTCTGATAGGTATACCAACTGTTCTTTCTGTTCGCGAAGCTCCGCCGTTTGCCGCAACACTTCTTGCTCTAAATGCTCGCGAGTAACGGTACTCTGTTGTAAAGAGTCTTTCATCGAATTAAAACAATTCGCCATTACCGTGAACTCTTCATCCAGTTCTGTCGAGGTGATCCGGCTCTCCATATTTCCGCTGCGCATTTCATCTAGCCCTAACCGCAACACCTTAAAGCCTTTACGAAAGCGCTTTAACATCAGGTAAGTCACACTGCTGATCAATAGGGTAAAAAAAGCCAGTGAAAAACCACTGGTAAATACCGCTTTGCGCAACTTATTCAGTCGCTCTTCGAGAACATTACGCTGCAAAGCAGATAACTCCTCATCCATACTCTGCACTATCATGTTGTAACGGGAGTGCAGCAGTTCTTTCGCCTGCTGATTGGATCCAGCGAGATTTTTTTCATGCAGTAGCAGCCTTTCCAAAGTGTTGTTCATGCGTTCTAAATTAGTCATAACCTTTTGAAAACGCTTAGTATTGTGGATTTGCTCCGTCATTTTGTTCTGCGCAAGAGTCAGTTGAGTAAAGCTTTCGTCGTCTTTGTATTGCAGATAAAGCGAGAGCTGATTACGCAGCAGCTCTAAGTTGAATTGAGCTTGAGTAATAATCTCCATTTCGTTTTCAATATTCTTTTGCTCTTCAATCACATTCCACAATGAATGAGTCACCACTCCGACCAACAACACGGTGGAGAAGAAAAGCAAAGTGAGTTTGTATGAAAACGAACCTAACGTCATTTCACGTCTAATCCTTTACGCCTTTGCGCTTGTATTAATATATACCGATCAACAATCTGACGATAATCGGGCATTGGCCCTGTTACTAAACCTTTTTCAAGCGCCCAACGTGCCTGAACTTGTAAATTAGAGAGTAGCCCATTACCCAAAGAGAGTCGGTAGATGTAATCATTCCAAGACCAAGACAGTTGTTCAAGAGGGATATTCAAGTGATTGGCCACCCGTTTTTGTACCTCCAGCGGGTGAGCTTGAATCCACTCTTCTGCTTCTTCCAGCGCCAGCAGAATCCTGATGCTCTCATCCTGATAACGGGTAACATTCTCCCTTGTCGTCAATAAGTTAAATGACAGCTGGTAAATACCGGGAATACTGAGATCGACCACATCCACCCGGGGGTTGTTTTGCAATTGGTAACCCAGTGGCTCCCACACTGAAACCGCGTCGACCTCACCGCTGATCAAAATGTCATCCAATCTCGTGAAAGGGGCATATACTTTTTCCACTTTTGTCCCGGGGACATCACTGGACATGAGCATCGAGTCCAAGAAAAACTCACTGGCACTGGCCTTCACCACCCCGACCTTTTTCCCGTTCAAACCTGAGATTCGGTCAATGTCATTTTCAGCCAAGGTGAGCAGTTTAAGATCAAATCCTGACTCAACGAAACTGGCCAACATAACAAAATCGTCGCGTTTAAAACTTTCGAACATCACCACCGATTCCGAGGCGGTGGCAAAATCGACATTTTGCTCAAACAGAAAACGGGCGCACTCCACTCCTCCATAGCAGGGAATCACTTCTACCCTCACACCATATTTTGTAAACAGACCACGTTGCTGGGCAATAATCAAAGGAGCAGATAATGGGGTTTGCGAAACGCCCATTTTGAATACCACAGGATGAGGCAGGTGCGACTCAGTGTACTTCCACCGCGCCCCCGCGATAGCCACAACAGTCAGTAGAACGAGCAAAACGGCAATGAGCAGGTGTTTTCTCAAGATCATCTTTGCAGCCACATCTATACAATTCGTTTAATATAATCCTAGCTGCTTTTTTGTTGCTGTGAATTAAAATTTTTCCCACAGAGGACAATCAGCAACTAAGTGTTTAATAATTAACAATCAAATAGATGGAGTAATAGTATTATTTTTAACCTTTTGAAACGTAAGCTTGCAAATGGTTAAAACGAGCAAGTTAAGCACTTTTGCCTGCCTGATTCACTTTTGCGACATCTTATAAGTGAAGTCACCATCTAACCTGAGCGAATATCACATTCCGCCGCACTTTCTAAGCCACTCGGTTCACCGCGTTAGCAGGCAGTTGAAAACCACTACTGACTTTTAAATCAATTTAGATGGCGCATTTTCTCTAAAAGAATCACAAAATGTCTAATGATTCAGAAATGCGCCAAATATGTTGCAGATTTGTAATTTAACGGAATGTACCACTACTGCTCATCATAGACATCAAGTCGGCTTCCTTGAGACCCTGCCGTTAGCCCGCAACGCCCTTGTCATTCGGATTATCTTCTCCCAAGGGAAGATTCGGGTTTCTCTCAACCCGACGGGTTCGCCAGCTGCGCTGGGCAAACGAAAATCAGCGATCTCGTCGCTGCTTTTTACTCTCTGTCTCTGTCCTCTTTGCTTCCATTATATTTTCCTGAAACCTCATCAATTCTCAGCATTTGATCACATATTCTGACACTTTGATGTTATCAATTAGTAACATTGTGTCGTTTTTTTGCTCAGGATAAAAATCACCTTGTATTCGATGGATGAAACACAATAATTGAAGGTTCCAGCCCATCTTCCTCAGTGGCCTTTTTTGCTGAGAATGAAAAATAAACCGAACGAGTCACGCCAAAACAGCACATTGTTTCTGTCGTACTGGGCAATATTTAATTTCAACATAACAATAAATTAGAGACATTTTTGCGTAGAAACTTGCTTTCAACGCCCTTTCTTGTCTCATAGCCACACAACTCAACATTTTCTTATCCCGGTTAAAGGCTGTTCGACCTACTTTCAGCTCCGGATACAAAAGTCCAGACTCTCTGAGCGGAATTTGGTAGAGAGTGCGAAGCTCGACGCGATCTTGTACGGCATCACTCGAGCACCAAGCACTCTTTGCAAGACACACCGACGCAAACTTTTGCCACTAATGAGAGACTGGCGCGAATAACAACAGCAGGTGCAGGAGGCGCAGGTGAAAATTTTCTGGCAATTACGATGGTTCTTTAGGCTGAGGTGGAAACACTATTGTGGCTCAATACTGTTATTTATGATGATCTCGGCAATGCAATTGATCACACCAAAAGCGGTGGGCAATATCGTTGACGGGATTGTTGCCGATACCATGTCTACTGATGAGATGATGCAGTGGCTGGGTCTTCTGCTGCTGGTTTGGTTGGCCATTTATGTTTGCCGCATTTTGTGGCGTGTCTGGTTATTTGGCGCCAGCATTGAGCTTGGCACGATATTGCGCAATCGTCTTTATCAACATTTATCCACTCAGCCGCCCCGCTTCTTTGAACGTTATAAGACGGGCGACTTAATGGCGCGCGGCACCAACGATGTGAAAAACGTGGTGGTGACCGCTGGAGAAGGAGTACTCACTGCAGCCGATTCACTGATTACCGGCATCGCCGTATTGATCATCATGATTACCCAGATCAGTTGGAAGTTAACGCTGGTCGCTCTGCTGCCTATGCCCTTTCTTGGTATTGCGATTTTCTACATTGTGCGCATTCTCCATCAACGTTTTAAGGTCGCACAAGAAGCCTTCTCTGATATGTCGGATTTAACCCAAGAGTCATTAAACGGCGTGAGAATGTTGCGCGCGTTTGGTCTTGAGAATCAAGAGCAGCAACGCTTTGACGCCGTTGTGGAAGATACAGGCAACAAAAATATTGCCGTTGCCCGTGTCGACGCCCGTTTTGACCCAGCGATCCAACTGACGATCGGGCTCTCTTTTTTCCTCAGTATCAGCGTCGGCGCGTACTTGGTGCATCATCAAGAAATCACGCTGGGCGATCTCACTGCATTCACCATGTATCTTGGCTTGATGATTTGGCCGATGCTGGCATTTGCTTTCTTGTTCAACATTCTCGAACGTGGTTCTGCTGCCTGGGATCGTCTAGAAGAGATCTTTGTGCAGAAACCAGAGATAGTGAGCGGTAATGATTCGCTCCCCACAGAGCCTCAGCCTCTGCATGTCAACATTGAGAGCTACCATTGGAGCGAAGATCTCCCTGCTACGCTCAGCCAATGCCACTTTACTGTCACTCCAGGTGTAATGCTTGGCATCGCTGGCCCCGTTGGCAGTGGCAAATCCACCTTGCTTTCGCTGCTGCTGCGCCAGCAAGAGATGCAGCACGGTGATATTCGCTATGGGCAAGTCGCGCTGAAAAACGCAGACCTTGAACAGTGGCGTAGCAAATTTGCCGTGGTCAGCCAGTCACCGTTTCTGTTTTCCTGCTCTATCTTTGAAAATATTGCGTTGGGCTGCCCCAATGCTTCTAAAGAAGAGGTCTTTCGCGCGGCAAAGCTAGCCTGTATCCATGACGACATCCTTAAGTTTCCTGATGGCTATGACACCGAAGTGGGTGAAAAAGGCATCACACTCTCTGGCGGGCAAAAACAGCGTATCGCCATCGCTCGCGCGATGTTACTCAATGCGGAAATTTTGATTTTAGATGACGCACTTTCTGCGGTCGACGGGCGCACAGAGCATCAAATTCTCCGCAACTTGGAGCAACATTATCGCCACCAGTCGCTGATCGTGATCGCCCATCGTCTCACCGCTTTAGAAAAAGCCAATGAGATTGTGGTGCTAAACCATGGCCATATTGTTGAAAGGGGCACGCATAAAGCACTGCTGGATAATCACGCCTGGTATGCCGAAATGTACCGCTACCAGCAATTAGAACAAGCCATGGAGGAGGCATAAGCAATGAAATCCACTACCTTAAAACGTCTGTTTGCTTATCCGTTGGCTCAACCCAAAGCGATGCTGACTGGGCTACTGTTTTTGTTCATTGCCGCACTCGCCAACGCAGGCGGCCCTTGGTTAATTCAATATTTTATTGATGAACACATCACCAAAGATAGCTATACCCAATCGGTTTTACTGACCTTGGTAGCAAGCTATCTTGGGCTGTTGATCTGCTCGGCACTCTTTCAATATTTGCAAGGTTTGCAATTCAACATTGTGGCCACGCATATCATTAAGACCATCCGACGTCAGGCGTTCAATAAAGTAATTCGTCAGCCGCTGTCAGCGTTTGACTATACACCGACTGGCAAACTGGTTTCCCGCTTAACCAATGACACGGAATCTCTGCAGCAATTTTACGAACTGCTGATCGCCTCGGTGGTGAAAAACTTAGTCATGATTGTGGTGATGTTGGCTGTTATGTTTATTTTAAGCTGGAAACTCACCTTAGTGGTTTTAGTGCTGCTGCCGATCGTCGTTGCCTTTATGGCTTTATTTCAAAAACTTAGTACGAGTTCATATCGGTTGATGCGCGATTTACAGACCGACATCAACGGCAACCTCAGTGAATCGATTCAAGGTATGGGCGTGATTCAACTGATGCGCCAAGAGAAGCGTTTTAACCAGCAGTTCAACCAGTTGACTGACGCGCACCTGAAAGCGGGCAAAAAAGTCATCACACTCAACGGCGTGTTGCTACGCCCTTTAATGGACTTGCTCTCGGGCATTACTCTTCTTACTCTGGTGGCGATTTTCGGTTACAGCGGAGTTGAAATGATTGGTGTCGGGGTTTTGTATGCTTTCATTAGCTATCTTGGCCGTATCACCGAACCCTTGATTGAGATGACGCAGCAACTTGCGCTGCTTCAGCAAGCCTTAGTTGCCAGTGAGCGAATTTTTGAAATGATTGACGCACCGGAACAAACCTACGGCAGTGATAACCAAGCACTTGCTACGGGAAGCATCCAGATCGCAGGGCTCAATTTTAGCTACGATGGCAAACAGCAAGTGCTCAAAGAGATCAATATTGACGTCCCTCATCAAAGTTTTGTCGCTTTAGTCGGCCATACTGGTAGCGGAAAAAGTACTTTGGCTTCATTGCTGATGGGATTCTATCCGCTTAGCGAGGGTACATTAAAGATTGATGGCCGCCCACTCTCTTCGCTCAGTAAGGAAGTGTTACGCAGAGACGTTGCGATGGTGCAGCAAGATCCGCACATTTTGCCCACATCCGTCAGAGAAAATATTGCCCTAGGGCGCGACGTAAGCGATGAAATGATTTGGCAATCTCTAGAGCAAGTGGGCCTTGCTGAACAGGTACGACGCTACCCAGCAGGTATTAAGACTCAGTTGGGCCAAGGTGAAACCAATCTTTCTGCCGGTCAGAAGCAGTTGTTGGCCATGGCAAGGGTGTTGATTGCTAAGCCAAAAATTCTGATCTTAGACGAAGCAACCGCCAACATCGACTCAGGCACCGAAGCTTTGATCCAACGCAGCCTGGCAGCACTGCGTCATGATATGACACTGGTCGTTATCGCCCATCGTCTTTCCACCATCCTCGATGCAGATCAGATAGTCGTGCTGCATCATGGCGATTTGGTCGAGTCCGGTAGCCACAAACAATTGCTTGCAATGAAAGGCCGCTACGCGCAAATGTACCAGTTGCAGCAAGCGAACCAACACATCAAAGAGATAGAGAAGCAGGAAGAGGAACAACTCGAACAAGTGTCTTAAAACTATCACGGGTGCGCCAAGAATCACTTAAGGAGTCTTGGCGCCTTGCTTAGTGCGTATTAATCTATCATCAAAGCGACCGCTTATCTTCGCATTAAAACTACGCCTATCTACTTAAACCGACGTATCCCGATCCAAACCCACTGATTCTTGGAAACATCTTTTCTCTCGCCATCTGACAGGCAACTATTGTACAATAGTTGAGCTTCACAGAGTTAACGTCGCAGCAGTACGGCTTAAGTTGCTGCTAGCCATTTGTTATATCCAGTTGGTTGAAGCCCAATGTTTTTCGCAAAATACTGACTACAATGAAAAACAGGTTGTTATTCTCATTTTCAATCACATCAACAACTATTGTGTATTGTGTCCATGAACGAAGACAAATTTACTCATATTTATCGCTTGCCTGGCTCACTGCAAATTCGCATCGCTAAATGGCAACAAACGTTCCGCGGTACGTCGGATCTTGTGCTGCATGACGCCCTAACGGTACGTAACCAGCAGTATCAAAAGCCCGATTTTTTCCCTAAAGGATGGTGTATTCCTTTGGTCGATGAAGCGGAAATCTCCATTACACATCATGGTAAGTATATCCAAACTGCGATGCGTACTATGGTGGATCGAAAAGTCTCATATAAACGGGTATTTTTATCACGTTTTCCACTAGAACAGGCACAAGAACTGCTCATCCAATATAAAAAAGAGTGGATCAAGAAACACAACCAAGTTGCGAGAAAATACAATCAGATCAAGAAGAAAGAGTTCATGAGTTTCGCTTGGGAAGAATTGGAAACACTCTACCCTTCCATTCCAAAAGAGAAATTCGATAAAGCGCTCTGGAACCATCAGGTATTAAAAGAATTCGGACCAGAGAAAAAATACAGTAATCCCTATTTTGTCAAGAAAGCCGATTTCTGACAGCCATAAAAAAGCCGCAATTTAATTTGCGGCTCTAGCTAAAGTTAGGGTTGACGTTAATGTTGTTGTTGATGTTCACGATGGCCAAATTCTGTTTGTTGATAAATGTTTGCCAGAGATTTCGGTTTGTTTATCCGGCGTTTCGTTTTAGGACAAAAAACCTCTTGCTCTTGCTCACTGATCGCCTGTTCATGTTCTTTTGCAGATTGAACAAAATCAGGGTTAGACATAGCTTGTTGACGCAGCCGATTTACACGTTCTAAGGTTTCCCACAACATCGCGTTACCTCCTCCAAGAACCTGTTCATACATCCAGTATAGTACTGGATGTTATTTCGTCAACCCACACTGATTATTTATAAGTTTTTTGTGCAAGCCTCTTGCGGACAGCTTGCACGGGTTATCGATTGCTCTTACGCCTTTCTTATTGCAAATAAGCATTAAGCATCCAAACGAGTTTTTCTTGCTCACGAATGTAGTCACTCATCTGCGAAGCGGTACCTTCGTCATCCGCTTCACTCGCTTGCTTGAGCAGCTCACGCTGCTGATGCACTATGGTCGTAAAACCATTGAGTAGACCCGCGACACACTCCTCACCAGTTAAAGCATTTTTATGCTCTTTGATCACACTGTACGCAAGGTAGTCACTAAAGCCATGAACCGGAGTAAAACCTAAGGTCAGAATACGCTCAGCAAGCTCATCGATTTTAGTTTGCAGATCGGTGTAGATCTCCTCAAACTTTGCGTGTAGTTCAAAAAATTGCGGTCCTTTAATATTCCAGTGATATCCGCGGGTATTCATGTAAAACACCTGATAGTTTGACAGTAAGGTGTTGAGTTGTTTGGCCAGTTGCAGCGCTGCTTGTTGTTCAAGCCCAATTAAATTTGTTTTGTCAGTCATAGTAGTCACCTTCTTATCCGTGCTGAGTGAGAAATCTTTTTCTCTTTAACAACCATTCTATGCTGATCAATAAAGAAGACAAAAACGATTAAATCTATTCATTCAATCGTTTTTGCCTATTTAAAGAGCCTATTTTGCGTGCGCGCTGAATTAATAAAAGCCATCTTTGGGATCGTGCTCAGGAAAACGTGCCACGATCTGCTTTAGTTGATCTTGATGTTCTCTCAAAGCGTTGACACAAGCCTTGTCGAGTTTGCCTTCCGCGACCATTTTTTCCATTTCCAGCAACGCATGGGTGATAGACCAAGCTTGCCGATAAGGCCTATGAGTGGTTAACGCGTCGAAAATATTGGCCGCCGACACGACTCGCGCTACCGGCGGGATTTGGTCGCCCTGCAATCCAAATGGATAACCAGAGCCATCAAGGAACTCGTGATGATAAGCCATCACTTGCGTCAACAGTGTGATACTCGGATGGTGTGGATTTCCCAATGATTCAATGATCTTATCCATTATCTCAACGCCACTTTCGATGTGATTACGCATTTTCGACGTTTCACTGCCATCAAGATTGGCGGTTTTACACAAAAGATCGATGGCGAGGTTTACCTTGCCAATATCGTGGAAACGAGAAAACAGGCACAAGTGCTCGATCGTTTCATCGTCAAAATCCCACACATCTGCTGTTTCATTGGCAATAATACGGGTGTAACGGCTGATTCTTTCTTTATGTGCCAGTGAGTCTTTGTTGTAGGAAGGCGATAAGGCTTGGGTTTTCTCCGCGCACTTGGCAATCGCATGAACGATTTGGTATTCGGAGAAAATGGCAAATTGGATGATGTCAAAATAGGGCTTCATCTTTTCCACCAGCTCTGGGGTAAACGCCGCCACTTTTCTCGAATTGACAAATAGAAAGCCGATAAATTTATCTTGTTCAAAACAGGGAACCGCAATCGAAGAGCGGTAACCGGACTCGATCAAGGCTTTGACATGTACGCTCGGGGAGAGCTCGATGAGGTCATCAATAATGCGGTAGCTTTTCTCGTTAACGCAGCGAGTTAGGGCTGGGAAGTCGTCCAAATGTGCGCGGTAGTGAGCCAGTTCCGTTGAAGCGTTGCTGTCAGCATACGTTTTTAGCAGGCTATTCTCTTGGTCGAAAACAGCAAAAGAGACACGCTCAATACTGGCATCGTGCACTTGCATTCTATGCAGTATGCCTTTGAGCTGATCATTCAATGATGAAGCATGATAAAAATACGCACAGTTGCTTGAATCACTCCACAGGTCCATCTCTTTGCTCCTTTGCCTGACACAAAATCACCGAGAAACGATTCCAGGGTATCAATTTGTGTTTCCCCACTCTTGATAAGTTTAGGCGCAAACCACGAGCTTATCCTGATGAAAGTGAGCGAAAATAGGAGATATTTGATCATGGTAAAATCAAATAGATGGAATGGATTGCAATAACTTCATTTTTATTGCGAACGTAAAAGCCAAATAGTGAAATAAATGCTTCGTCTTACTGCTTAGTCTTATCAAGTGGGAGCAGAGGAAAACCTTTCGCGCGTGGTAAAGGTAGGCAAATAACAAAGCGGTGGTTAAGTGTTGACTCAACCACCGCTTTCATCGCGTTTATCCCAGTGAAGGTAAAACGCCTAAACTTATCAAGATTTGCGCTGCCACAATCAACACACCTACACCACCGGTTAGCATCAGGGAAACTTGCCCACCAACAACACGATATGCCCGTTGTGGGCTCTGCTTTCTCACTTTATTGACCATCGCCACTGGCAGAAAAATAGCCAATACGGTCAGCGCAATCGCGGCATAGCCCAGCGCGGTAATGAACCCTTGCGGATAGAACAGCGCAAAACCCAACGGTGGCGTAAAGGTCACAACCGCTGCTATCACGCGATTGGGATTTCCTTGCTGCTTTTTCAACGTGTCACCAAGGAACTCAAACAGACCCAGACTGACGCCAAGGAAGGAAGTCAGAAGCGCGAGATCAGCAAACACTCCCACCAACGTGCCCAACTGCGATTGATGTACGGTGATCGCAAGCTGTGCAATCAAGCCACTAAGCGCAGAATTGGCAAGCAAATCATCTTGCTTTACTACCCCAAGCGTCACAATCTGCCAGAAGATGTAAATCACTAATGGGATCAAAGAGCCAAACAAAATCGCTTTGCGCAAAGAGCCTGTATCGCCATCGAGGTAACGAACAATCGCCGGAATACTGCCGTGAAAACCAAACGAAGTGAATATTACTGGAATCGACGCCACCACTAAACCTTGTTCGAGCGGCATACTCAGCAAATAAGCCTGACTCACATTCGGCGCTAGGAAGAACAACACAGCAATCATGGCGACGATTTTGAGCGTAAAGAGCACTCGGTTAACTTTGTCTACCGTACTGGTTCCAATCGTCACTATGGTCGCAACCAGCAGCGTAAATAGCGTGGTCGCAATCGCACTGTCGACTTGCACGCCAAACCACTGAGTCACTCGGGTCGCAAATTGTGCACCACCACCTGCAATATAGGCAGCGCAAAGCGCATAGAAGAGAAACAACATCGAGAAGCTTGCAATCAACTTGCCCTTAGGGCCGAGAATTTGTTTTGCCAAGGTATGCAAGGTCGCGTTGCTTTGCGCTTCTTGATGAACTTCCACCATCAGCAAAGCAGTGAATGACATCAGCGCCCACAGCGATACCATGATCATCAAAGAAATAGAAAAACCAATCCCCGCAGAAGCCAGTGGCAAGGCCAACATACCCGCACCAATGGTTGTGCCGGCAATGATCAAAGTACTACCAAAAATCTTTGAACTATGCATATGTGTATTCTTTTATTTACACTAAAAGGATATTTTGCAGAGATTGATGATGAAAAATCGCCGTTCAACCTTGCAAAACGCTAGAGTGACGGCGATTTTGTAGTATCTATGATTAGAGATCAAGAGAAATGTAATGATTTGAAACCACAGATGTAATGATAAATTTACACCATAGAGTTACTGAGCAAAAAAAACAGCATGAGGCTGCACATGGATTTCTATTGGTAGAGAGCCGACCACCTCACCTGCAAAGGTAAACCAGAATAAGCGTGCAGCGATTTAAGCAAAGTCGCCTAGTAGCGAAACAAGGTTGTCCAATCAGAATGTTAACGCTTTGTGATCAAGTTCTTTGTTTTCTTTTCTTGTCCTGATAAAGAATCTCCACTCGATAAGTAAAAAAACAGATAACTGCTACACTCAAACAACCATTTAATCGCTTTTTGGATCGGGATATGGCAGCTTCTAAGCTCGTGTTCACGAGGTTTATCCAAAACAATGATACGTAACTCACTTTTAGCCTCACTCGTTTTCTTCACAGCCAGTATGAGCACAAGCACGCACGCCGAGCAAAACGATATCGTGCGTTTTGCATTGGGTGAATGGCAGCCTTACACATCTGTTGACGACGGCATTTTAGAAAAAATAGTGCTTAAAATTTTCAATGTTCAGGGCTTGGAGGTTGAGTTTGCTTACTACCCTTGGATGCGCAGCGCAAAACTGGTCGAATACGGCAAAGCCGATGCGACTTTCCCTTGGTATGCCACCGAAGAACGAAGAGCAAGCTACCTGCTCTCCACTACACCTTTGCTTCACGCCGACACGGTGATGTTTTACCACAACTCGGTCAACTTAGAATGGAATGAGCTTGCTGATCTCGCTAAGTACCGACTCGGCGCTGTCGAGGGCTACACCGTCACGCAACTTATGCAAGAAAACGGATTGACGCCTGTGATCGCCTCAGATCTAAAAGAAAACTTTCTCAAACTGCACCGAGCGCGCGTTGATGCGATTCCAGCAGAAAAGCGAGTTGGCCGCAACATGGTTAACCTTGTAACGGAAGGCGAAACGAGAGCAATTTTGGTCAACCCAAAGCCTCTGCTCAGCGACCCCATGTATGTGCTTTTTCAACCCACCGAGCGGGGGAAAAAATTGCAAGCCATCTATGAAAAAGGGATCCAAGCATTGAAGCAGTCGGGATGTTACGAAATTATGCTTGAAAACAATCCTTGCCCCGAATAGCTCGTTTACCGCCGTGTCTACATCAAATGCGGCAACCTTATTTGCACAACTCATCCGAGCTGTCCCTTCTGCACTTTTGATCCCTTTGCGCTAAGACGCATGGCGTTTATCATCTATGAAATCCCGTGCACTATTGCATGATATGAATGAAATGTGACAACTGAGATACACTCAGCTACTGATAAAACACTACTCATATCAAAATAATTAACAATAGCGCCTGTCAAGGATAATAATTCCAAACACTTCCCTGTATCATCGTTAAGATAAATGCACAAAGCTTACACGCATTGCTGCGAACAAAATAATAACTACAAAGTAACGTCGGAAAAATCATGAACGAGACATGCTCCTTAGGCACAGCACACTTCGAAGTAGACCTAAAACAAGCGCTGATCTGGGTCGCTAGGGCCTTAGATTACGTTGGCGTCGATGATACCCATCACAACCATCGCGTCGCCTACATCGCCTACAAATGCGCGCTAAAAATGGGCTGGGATATTCGCAAAGCGGAATTCAGCTACTTCGCTGGAATGGTGCACGATTGCGGTGTATCAGAAACCAAAGAGCATTTGATGCTGCTAGAGAAACTCATGCCTCAAGATGCACAAGCGCACTGCATACGGGGGTATCAGTCGCTACAGCAATGCAACATTTTAGCTCAATTTGCCAAACCTATTCTCTATCACCATACCCGCTGGGATGAGTTGGAACAGCTCGATCTTGACCCCTTTGACAAAGACATTGCTGCTCTACTCTATCTTTCTGATCGACTGGATTTTTTACGCGCCCACTACGCGACCGACTGTCATTCTGATCTCGTCACGCTACACGAAGAAATGATCGCCGATAGCATCATGGCTCACGCGGGAACGCTGTTTAACCCTGATATGTGCAAAGCGATGGTGCCGCTTATCATGACAGATGGTTTCTGGTTTGCCATGGAATCGGAGAACATTGAGACGATTGGTTTGGGTTTTGACCACATCGACTGGTTGCAAAAGCAGTTGACGGTACAAGATTTAATGACGCTCGGGCTATTTCTCGCTCGCATTGTCGACGCCAAAAGTCCGTTTACCTACCAACACTCGCAGAAAGTAGCGGAAGTGGCACGTTTCCTGGCCGGAAAAAGCGGTTTGACCGAACACGAACAAGAGATGATTTTCATCGCCGGACTGGTGCATGACATCGGTAAACTGAAAACACCAGATGAAATTTTGCACAAGCAAGGGCGCTTAACCGATCAAGAATACACTCGCATCAAGCGACACACGATTGATACTGAACTGGCGCTGCACAAAGTTTTCCCAAAATCAAAGATTGCCGAATGGGCTTCTAACCATCACGAACGTTTGGATGGTTCCGGTTACCCATACCATAAAACGGAAGCTGAATTGGATGTGCCATCACGCATTATTGCAGTGGCAGACGTGTTTCAGGCGTTGTCGCAAGACAGACCGTATCGTGGTCGAATGCAACAGGAGGAAATAGAGGCGTTAATGACGCAAATGGTCGCAGACGGCAAATTGTGCTCGGCAGTCTTTAAAATCCTTAAAAAACATATGCATACTTGCTATCAGATTTCGATTCAAAGCCACTAGCAAGCCAGATTGAAAACGTCAAAGACCGCTATTTTGAGGTCTTTGGCGTATTGAGAAGATTCACTTAGGGTTTTGTCTAACGAGAGATATCCAACATATTGTCTCGCACGCCGTTTATACGAAACCACCCAGCGATACTGAAACGGTCAACATGGCTGGTCAGTACCTCGTGTGGAAACAGTTCCGAGAGAAAGACCACCAATCGCCCGCCTTTGGGCTGAACCGTCTGTAAGTGTTGATCTTGCAAATCGTACATCACCAACTCACCGCCGTTGCCTTCCTGCCAAGTGTCATTGAGATAAAACACGGTGGTCAGTTTACGGTTTTCCTGCCCGCGAAAGCTATCAAGGTGCTTTTGATAAAAATCGCCTTGCTCATATTTGGCAAAATGTGCTTCGTATTCAAACAAACCAAGATAAAGATAGCGGTTGACCGCTAAGCGAATCTCTTCCATTTTGGCAAGATACTCATCAACGGCCTGTGACTTCCCTGCTTGTAGCCACTGAATTTTGTCACTGCGAATACGTTCAACTTTGATCAAATCATCGTTTCTCCCTATTCGGGCTTCTTTCCATTTCTCTGGGATGGCGTCTCTTAGACGCAATACCTCTTCACTTTCTAAGAAATCATCCCAAATAAAATAGCCTTGAGTGATTAGCGCATCGATCAACGGGTCCATTTACGCTCTAAACCTACATCATTTTCAGTGCGCTGTTTATAGTCAGTGTCGGCGCTGGAGACAACTGAGCCTTATTGTCGTCTGGATTAAATTATCTTGTGATTACCGACACTTGACTTTCTGCTGTTAGAGGGGCAATTCACGCATTGGCAGTTTGGTAGAATTCTGCTCTAATGCCCAAAATCCTGTTCAAGCCCGTATTTTATGGATTACATCTCTCTTTCGCGCATCAGTTTGAAGCATTTAACGGTTTTGCATGTCCTGCTCACCACCACCAGCGTGACCTGCACTGCGCAACAATTGTGTGTTACCCCTTCGTGCGTCAGCAAAATCCTCGCTCAGCTTCGCGCGTTACTCAAAGATGAACTTTTCTATCGAGAAGGTACACAATTGATTGCCACGCCGTATGCGCTAAGTATCGCTCCTGTGGTGCATGGCATTTTAGCCAGCATGAATGGCGTGATTCACCAAGGAACGTTTCAACCCGAGAGTTACAGCGGCTCGTTTTCACTGGCAATGCGTGAGAGCACTTTCGAAGTGTTTGCGCCCCTGTTTAGCGAGATCTTAGGCCAAACTCCGCAAGTGAGTATGAGCATCTACGCCAAAGAGCAACACGGTTTTGATTCTTTGCTGCGTGGCCAAGTGGATTTTCTTTTGCTGCCGCATGACATCAGCCAGCCACCGACGATGAATAAAGAACTGGTTTGGCATGCAATTTTAGACGATGAAATGGTTTGCTTGATGAACTCTGCCCACCCGCTGGTTGGAGAAAACTTGACTATCGGCAGTTACCTCGCCTGCCAACATATTGGTATTCATGAGAAAGAGCTGGCAATTCCCTACTTTGAACACATTTTGACTCAATGCCATCAGCCGCGTGATATCGTCATTTCACTCGCCGACTTCGGCGCGGCGGCGGTCATGTGCCATCACTCGCCGCTGCTGTTTACCTGCTCAAAACGCTGGGCAGACACTGCTTTGCAGGCAAAAGGGTTGGTGCAAAAATCCTTGCCTTTTGACTATGGCCAAGTGGCTTACAGTTTGGTGTACAACAAGCAGAGCCTTAATGATCCGGCGTTGGTGTGGCTTAAGCAGCAGTTAACGGAGATGGCCTAGCACCGTTTTCGACGGCAATATAATCGGATGAGCGATGTGCTGACGAAGACGCGCGGCAAAGCGTTCTATCTCAGCGTAATCGCATTTTGCCCAAGCTCGCGCTTCGCCTTTCACCCCGTGAGCTTGAAAGGCATTGAGGCGGATCTGCACTTTGCAGGGCAACCTCTGTAGCAATTCACACAGCGCGGTTAGCTCACTGTCTAAATCACTTTTGCCCGGGATGTGCAGCAAACGAAGTTCATGTAGCATGTTCAGTTCAACAAGATGCGTTATCGACTGTATGACTCTATGATTGTTGCGCCCTGTTAACCATTGATGGGTTTCCGCTTGCCAAGCTTTTAGGTCAATCATCACACCATCGGTGTAAGGGGCCAACGTTTCCCAGCCATGAGTTGTTAGTGAACCATTACTGTCGATAAAACAGCTTAAATGAGCCAGTGTCCTATCCGCTTTAATCGCTTGGAACAGCGCTAAAACAAACGGAAGCTGTAAGGTTGCCTCACCACCGGATACGGTCACACCACTGATAAACAGATGTTGCTGCCGAATCCTCTCCAGCACTTGCGCGACGCTCCACTCTTTGATTTTTGGATTGGAGTGAAAAGCGCAAACGTCGGTACAGGTGTCGCAGTGAATGCATACCTCTTCTCGCCAAACAACTTGGTTGTTGGCATCTTGGGTCAGTGCCCCTGTTGGACAATGCTCAACACACTCACCGCAATGATGACAGTGGTTGATTGTGTGAGGATTGTGGCAACTCTTGCAATGGAAATTACACCCCTGCAAGAAGATCACCAGGCGATTTCCCGGCCCATCAACACAGGAGAAAGGTAAGATACGACTCACTTTCCCCTTCTTGTTGAACTGAACAGCTGACATGAGTTATTCAGTGTTGCGCGTCGTAAAGTGGCGTCGTTTCCATGCTGACGACACGCGCTTTTCTTTGCAATACGTCGGTGTTGCTTGCCGCTTCGGCACCTAAAAAGGTGGTATTGCTGCGTGAACCCTGTTGTGCATAGCGGGCAATATCCGATAGGCGCACCATATAACCAGTGATTCTCACCAGATCGTTACCTGCCACGTTGGCGGTAAACTCGCGATAACCCGCCGCCAGCGCCCCTTTGCACAGATTAAACATCGCCTCAGGATTATTTTTTACTGTCTCGTCAATGGTGAGAATGTCGCTAACGCCCGCGGTGTAAAAAGCGTGATGCGCTGCATTAGCCAAAACATAGCTGACCGGATCAGGCTCGTGACCATAAGCAATACGTACGCCCGGCGTCACGCCACGGTCTAAACTGATGCCGCCTTGTGCGTGCAGTAACGCTTTCCCCGCTAGACCATATTTGACCTCGCGACTCTCGACCAGCTGCGCTAAGCGCTGAGAAATGGCAAGGCCAAGTGCGTTCGCCTCTTCACTATGACCATATTTTTGCTCGCGGCCTTGTTTATTGAGCAGAAGTTCTACCGCTTCCGCCATGCCATAAATGCCGAACATCGGGGCAAACTTGGCTTCATCAATCAGTGCTTCTTTCACCAAGAAACTGTCAAAAAAACCTGATTGCTCATGCAGATACGAGGATCGCGCATCCATAAGCTCAAACATCAACTCTGCAAACTGGGGCAGTTGTTGAGAGAAGAAATCCTCTGGATCCTCAGAGCGCTGCGCCACCTCTTTCAGATTGAGACGAACCAAGGTGTTCGCTCCACCCGCTAAAGGCAGCGAGTTGTAGCAGCTGACGATGCCGAACTGCCTGTCGCCGTAAGCCGCCGCATGCAAAGGATAGTTGGCGATGTGCGGTTTGCTGGATTGGCAAATGTTGTCGGTTGCCTGTCGCAGCAGATCGTCTGGCGTGACTGCCGGATCGTACAGGAAGGTCAAATTAGGCGCGATCTGCCTAAGTTCGGCATCCACCTGTAAAATCGTCCGGCAGAGAATGTTGTCTGTTGGTCCTACATTGACATGCATAAACGCATCCGGCAGGGTGCGATCGAGCATAATCCAAAATAATTTTATTTTTTTATACAGCTGCGCTTCACTGAGGTCACCAAGGTAAGGCAGCAGCAATTCATCTAGCTGTCCAAGATAAACCGGAATATTGGTCACCGAAGGGACATGATGATACAAGATGGTCAGCATGTTCAGTGCATCATCAAAGTCTTGCGCTGGACTAAGTTCAAGATATTCACTGCCTTGACGCAGAAAGCGAGCGTAGTCGGGCAAAACGTAGCGAGGCTTGAACGGCGCATGCCCTTCAAACATGTCACAAATGACCCCTTGCGCCATCGCCTCTTGTAGCGCGGGCGAAATTGACACGTATTGCAGCATCGCTTCAGCTTCTAAGGCAAGAAACTGATTTTTCTGCTCTACCGACAATTTGGCATCATTGACTATAGTCCGTAGACGCTGGTGCAAACTCGCTTCACTGTGGCTCATAACGGCTTATCCTGTTTATTTTTCAGTAGATTAGCTTTTATTAATAATTTCCACTATTGAAAAACAAACAAAGAGATATTTCCGTTTTGGAAACCGCTCTTCGTTTAGGATGATTGCCGTAGCCTGTCGACAACTAGGGTGAGTGAAGGCATTTAAGCGACGATTTGATTTCTGGAGTCACCACAAAATTTCTGCATTGCTTCTTGCTCAGGTAGCGGCTTGTAGAAGTAATAGCCTTGAATCTCGTCGATATTCCACGTTTTCAGCTTGCGCAGTTGGCTGGCTGTCTCTACGCCCTCTGCCACCGTGGTCAAACCGAGTTCTTTGGCCATCCCTGCAATGCTGCGGATCAGTGTTCTGGCCCGATCGTTGTTTTCCAGTTGGTCGATGTAAGATTTGTCTAACTTCACTATGTCCAGCGGAAAAGAACATAAGGTACTAAACGAAGAGTAACCGGTGCCAAAATCATCCAATGCTAATTGGACCCCCAACGATTTAATCTCTGTCATTCTATCTAACGTTTCAGATTCAATACCAAGCAGGGTGCTTTCGGTAATCTCGACCACTAATAGCCCTGGTGCGATGCCAAACTCCGTCATAACTTGACGTAAATAGTCTGGCAATTTTGCGTGATAAAAGTGAATCGCACTGAGGTTAACATGCACGGAAAGCGGCAATAGACCCACCTCCTCGCGCTGACGATTGAGCGTAGAAAGGAAGCGACACGCTTGACGCAAAATAGATTCCCCCAGTTCCACAATCAGTTGGTTTTTCTCTGCTAAGTGGATAAAGATCTCTGGCGAGACGAAACCCAATTCAGGGTGAACCCAGCGGGCTAACGCTTCGAACCCACCAACTTTACCACTCTCCGTGTCAACAATGGGCTGGTAGTAGGCGATGATCGCGTTTTCTCGCACCGCGCTGACAATATCTCGGCTAATCATCAGGGCGTGTTGCGCCTTGTCCGCCGTCGCTTTGGTAATTTGAATCACCTCTGTAACACGATCATGGTGATAGGTTTGGATGGTATAGGCCGCCGCTTGGAGCAAATAGCCCAATGGCTGATCGCTAAGAGAGGGATCGATAACGGCCACTTTGCTGTTTAAATCAAGCTCAATCCCTGATACTTCCCCTGTTTTTGCCAGAATATCCATAAATCGATTGGCACCAATAAGCGCCTCATCGTACTGTTTCCCCTCCGGGATAATGGCAATGAACTCAAACTCGCTGATGCGACCAACTTCAAACCCTTTCAGGACGCGACCAAATACAGAGGCAACATGCTTAACCACATCATCGAAAACCAAATGCCCGTAGACTTCTGAAATCTGCTTGAACTTTTCGATGGAAATGTACAGAAATGAAAAACGCGTAGGCTCGGTTTCAATCAGTTTATCCAGCTTGGCCAATATTGCCGGGCGGTTATACAAACCTGAAAGTGGGTCACGCCCAACCAAATCCTTAATCATTCGCTCTTGCTTTTTTTGCTCACTCAAATCGCTGAGCGAAATCATCAACGCTTGTTGATTCTCGTGATGAATTGGCGTTAGTTCGACCAAACATTCAATTTCTCGCTCACCTTTGGCTCGCATCATGGCTTCAAAACGCGTCTTGCCAGTCTCTGCCGCGTGCTTAATCTTCTCTTCACTGCATCCTTCTTGATCTTCTGCGCAAATACACCTTAACTCTTGGTTAATCAGATCCTGTTTTCTATAGCCGAGCAACTGCGCTGCCGCTTGGTTTGCATCAATAATGTCGCCATTCACAACCAGTAACATGCCTATTGAACGGTTCTGGTACAGGGCATCCAGTTTCTGTAATGTGTCATTAAGCTTGCCCTCAGTAAGCGAAGTGTTCTCAGCCAATAGCTCCACCAACTGAGTTATTCTTTCTAGCTCGTCACTGCGGCGAATGGATAGGTCTTCCAATTGATATCTTGAGAACAACTGCATCATAGTCTGTTCAAAATCAGCAAAACGGGTCGAAATACGATTGTTGAACAGGAAGAAGGTGGCTACCGCAATAAGCCCTGTGACCGTCGAAACGACAACAATCAAGTAGACGAAGAGATTCCTGCCTTTTTGGTAATACACTCTCGGTTGCTGGGTTTTTAGATAGGCAATCTTGTGATTCGTCAAATCCGTCACTGGGGTCCAGGTCGTCAAATGCAGGGCGGTTTTCTGCAACCACTTATCGGTACCGACAGCGTAAGCTTCCGTGGAAACAGCAAATCCCTCCATCACCACATCTAGATTATTTTCAGACGATAAGATGTCGGCAAAATTACCGGGAAAACGACTTGAAAGATCTTGCCCCCATATCAGCCAGCCAGCGACTGCCGAAGAACCTTCACTATTACGCACTGGGGTTAATGAAAGAAGCCAGATTCTGCCAGCGATGCGCTCTAACCCCGCAAGGCTTTTTTGTTTTCCATCCAGTTGACGACGCATTTCCCGTATATGGCTTTGAACATTTTGATTTTGCACAACCTGCTTGGCCAGATCGGGCGAGATTACCTCAGAGTCATCCCGCACAAGTGATTCAAATAATTCCCCTTGCACGGTGACAAACGCCATCATATCGAGCCCGAGCGTATAAAGCGAATCTTGGAACAGGTTGCGCTCGCGATAATCTGCGATATTACGCTCAGTAAAGAGTTGATAGGTATCATCCCAGTACGCCCAGTCGAAGGAGCGCTCTTCTAACTGCCAAGTCATCATTTGGATAACGGAAAACGCTTGTTTGTTGGCACGTTCCAGCTCTAAATCCTCAAGCTTATTGATGCTGTAAAGGAAAAAATAGCGCGTAATCAATAGTGTACTTAGGATTACCCCAACTAACCCCAAGCAAAAGTAAAGAGCGGTGCGACGGCGCAGCGTTAAGTGAAGCAAACGAAATCGAGGCATATAAACTCATTGTCATTTAGTAATGATTCAGTGGTGACTGTAGGTCAAACAATTCGCGTATGATTTGACCCATATTCAACTATTTAATTAATTGATCCCACTTAAGTTTTGTTACCGGTATCAAAAATCAGTCATAGAAGGGCTTTGCATCCACTTCCAACGAAGAGGGAGCGACTGCCCTTTCAATCTTGAGCGTACTGTTTTTGAGATCCACCATCGCCACATCGACAAAACGTTTGTATTTCCGTGAATAGAAGCATTTCACTTCGGGTTTAAGCGGATGAGTAGCATTAGAGCCCCAAACGATGCCAACACGTCCATCACTCAGTTCTACGATCGATCCCACCGGATAGATGCCGATACAGTTGATGAATTTATACACAAGATCAGGATCGAGATGAAATGGCGTCAAACTGAGAATAATCTTGAACGCTTCTGCCGAGCTCATGCCTTGCTTGTAGCAGCGATCCGCTGTGAGTGCATCATAGATATCGACTATGCAACTCATTCGGCCATGCAGCGGAATGTCATCGCCTTTTAACCCTTGCGGATAGCCTTTACCGTCGAGCTTCTCATGGTGCATTAAACAGACATCTCGGCTGATATCGCTCAGCCCCTCAACGTGCACGATGATCTCTTTAGCGAACACCTGATGTAATTTCATATGCTCAAACTCTTCTGGCGTCAATTTTCCAGGCTTGTGCAAAATGGCATCATCCACTTTAATCTTGCCGATATCATGAATAATGCCACCAATCGCCATCTGTTTGAGGGTGTCGCGGTCAAGACCTAAATGCTTACCAAAGGTAACCAGAAGGCAAGCGACATTGACCGAGTGTTCAAGCAAATAGGTGTCTTTTTGCCGTAGAGCCGAAACACAGTGCAGCGCGTCGGAGTCGACCAAAGCCGATTCGATCATCTCCTCTGCCCAATCGTCAATCTCATCGACCAGAATCACTTTGCCTTCGAAAGTTTGATTCAACAGTTTTTGCGCTAGGCTTTTTGCCTCTGCGATGAGCTTTTTGGCTTTTTTCTGTCTTGCATCTCGCCCATGGCGAGTTCGGGCTGGAATTGGCGTAACTGGCTCTTCTTTGGGCAGCACTTCGCGGCTTTCAACTGACGGCGTGATGACACAATTACGCGCTGATAAACTTTTATCGACCCAGACAAACTTAACACCACTTTCAAACAAGCGGGTAATCGCCGTTTGAGACTGCACCCGACCAGGATGCGCTAGATTCACTTTTTCACTGTTTTGAAGCGCGGTAACAAACATCCCAATGCTCAAATTGGCGATATCGATTTTGACTGAATTTTCAGGATTGTACTGCATAGTTGAGGCGATTCTCGCTACTGTCTAACTCCCACTTGCGCAGCCAAAATCAAGCGAAAGTTAAGGAGGAAAAATAGAATAGTCTTTGCCGGATCTGCGTTGTTTATTTTGAGCTTACAAATAAACACGAGTTTTGCAACCTCAGTGAGAAGAGATTTTGAAGTGGAGATAATCAACTAATTGAAAAGGGTAAATAGTGACAAGCTCAATTTGAGAAAAAGCCAATAACCACAAATAAATAGTGCAATTTATCGTGGTTTTACATCATGTTTTTTTACTTTTTCGCATGACGAATCGTATTCGTACTGTTAGCTTGGAAAAAATATCGATTCGAGAACCTTTAATGCTTGTCAAAGTTTTTAGCATCCTCTTCCCCGTGTTTTCCTTAGCAGGCGTAGGGTTTGCCGTTGGTCGCTTTCTAAAACCCGATTTTAAGCCGATCAACCGCATTAATATGGATGTTTTCCTGCCCGCTTTGGTGTTCTCGTCATTGGCTACCATGCCGCTGGATGCAAATCAACTACCACTGATTTATGCGTCCGTCATCGCCGTCTTGGTTCCAGGGTTAGTGATGGTACCCGTGTGCCGCTTTTACCACTTATCCTTTAAAACTTGGGCGCCACCGCATATGTTTCGCAATAGCGGCAATCTGGCCATTCCACTGTTTAGCTACACTTTTGGTGCAGCAGCTCAATCCAGTGCCGTGTTGCTGTTTGTGATGTCTGCGTGCATCCATATTAGCCTTGGATTGGCACTCTTGAGTAAAGGCAATTCACTGCTGCACATTTTCCGAATGCCGGTATTTATCGCCGCTTTTGCTGCGGTCACTTGTAACCTGAGCGGCATATTCGTCTGGCAACCATTGTTAGAAGCTTCCTCCTTACTCGGGCAAGCGGCCGTACCAGTGATGCTGCTGTCACTCGGTGCACAGATGGTGAATCTTAAGCTGGACGGGCTCAAAGTCGGCGTGATCTCCACACTTCAGTCTTTGTTCACGGGCCTAATCGCCTTCGTGCTTATCTATTACTTTGTACCGTTGCCACCGCTACAGATGCAGATGATGGTCCTTTTTACTATGCTGCCTGCAGCAGTGATGAACTACTTATTCGCAGAACGGTTTCATATTGAGCCCGAAAAAGTGGCTTCGATTGTATTGTTTGGCAACTTTTTCAGTCTGTTCACTTTGCCTGCACTGTTGTGGTTTGCACTGACAATTTAAAATTTAGTGAGTACTTTTCAATTATATTGACAATAAAATCAGAGAAAACCTGCCGCCGATTTAAATTAGAGTGCATTCGTTATTATTCGGTAACACCAATTGAATAGGTTAAATACTCTAATTATAATCGCGCCCTTGATGACTCTTTCATCACCTCGTGCACATTGACACAATTTATAAAAAATTCACTAGTAGTCAGCGCGGGTTTAGTGTAATTAAATCAAGACGAAACGAGATTGAATGCCTTTTTCTGTCCTAAAGAGAGATCAGATTGAGCAGTACTCAAATTATGGATATAACACCGAACCCAGACAAAATCAGCGACGATTTTGATCACATTCTTGAACGACGCTTTATGCATATTTTTGATGTATTTAGTGAAGGTCTGTTCCATATGGACGAACAAGGCATAATGGTGTTTTACAATCACCAATTTTACGAGCAATTCGGTATCACTACTGGCGTGATTGAACTCGACGCTTGGCTCGAGATCGTCCACCCCTTAGACAGAGTACGTCTCTCATCCAAAGTGGATGAGCATCTTGGATCGGTCGATTCACGCGTGACGACGGAATATCGCGTGCGTAAACCCAATGGCCAATACGTTTGGATTGAAGGCACAGCAGTGACCCGTCACTCCAAACATGGCAGTTTCATGGTTGGTAGCCATAAAGACATATCAGAACGCAAGTTGATGGAAAGTTACATCCATCAAGTCGCCTTTCACGATAATGCTTCTGGCATGGCCAATCGCAGCCGATTACTACTAGACGTTGAAGAGTTCTCTCGCTCGACGACTTTGCCCTATTCCCTGATTTATATACAGATAGAAGAGATCAAATCATACTTAAGTCACTACGGAGCCGAAATCCTCAATCACGTGGTGCACAGTATGCTGACAGCGGTGAGCCATCTTCCAGGGCAAGTCAGCAAGCTTTATCGGGTCAGCGATGACGACTTTGCCATCATGATTGAAGGCAATTTTACCGATCGCCAACTCACCAACATCTGCGAGAAGATCAAAGCGCGTTATCACGATGCGGTGATGGAACAAGGGCAATTGCTTGGCTGTGGCATTAGTATGGGAATTTACCCCAAATTAAACGCCATTTTCAGCGCCGAAGAGATCTTGCGCAAAGCAACCCGAACCAGCCAGTTTGCCAGCAAGAAAAAGGCCAATCGCATCGCGGTCTACAGCGCAACCACCCAGCAAGTGGTGGATCGCTTTTTCTATATTGAGCAAGGTCTTAAAGAGGCGATTGAGTCGCAATCCTTAACGGTAAAGTTCCAGCCGATTGTCTGCGCCAACAGTTTAGAAGTCGCCAGCTTTGAAAGTTTGGTTCGCTGGCGCAGCGCAGAGTTTGGCGAAATATACCCAGACGAATTTATTCCGGTCGCGGAAAACAAGGGGCTCATTGTCGACCTTGGCTATTTTGTCTTGCGTAAAGCGTGTGAGTTCATTCGCGATTACAACCAGCGCCATCAGCGTAATACTCGGGTTAACGTTAACGTTTCCGTGCTGCAACTGCTCAACAGCAGCTTTCCCAGCCGAGTAAGCGAGATTGTCAGCGAATATCAACTCGCCCCTAAAACCCTAGTCATCGAACTGACTGAAACACTGATCCTCGATAACAATCTCTTGGCGATTGAACAGTTAAAACAGTTGGCAGAATTGGGGTTTAATCTCTCGCTCGACGATTTTGGTTCAGGGTACAGCTCGCTTAACACCTTCTTTGACTTGCCAATGAGCCAAATCAAAATCGACAAGTCAATGGCATGGCGAACGGTCACTAACAGTGATTCAAAACAGTACTTGGCCTTTTTAATAAAACTGTGCCAGAAAAACAAAATCGATGTGGTGATTGAAGGGATCGAAACCCCCGAAATGTATAAAGTATTTCGTAAAATGGGCGCAACCTATCTGCAAGGATATTGGTTCTCGAAACCCCTATCGATTGCCTCTGCCAGCCGCTACACGCTCGCCCCGATGTCTGATAACTAAGGCTTTATGCCTGAACTTACTCGCCGCTGCGCACGAGTTCCGTCACTAATAACCAGCAAGTGAACTCAATCTCATTTTTCCTTCCTGTCATAAAAACTTAATTCAAAGTGTCTGGATGGCGTTTTTTTCGGCAGATACTATGCATGCGTTGTGGTTGGTGCACGGGCATTATGGTTCTCTATTATTCAGGGGTCTCCCCTTCTAAAGCGACGGTTGAATTCAGAAGCCTGCTACTCATGGTGGCGGTGATTTTTCTCTTTAACACGCCAATGAACTACATCAAACAAGAAAAGTTGCAGAGCCTGTCGAGCCAGCTTGGTGAAACCGCTGAAACATTAATCTTACGTAAGCAGTTGGTATCCAGTTACCTTTCGCTTCGCTATAGCGAAGTGGTAAAGCAATATGCAACCTATCCCCATCTGTTTGATGACTTGGCTCAGCACCTACTCAGCGAGCAAGATCTGGTGGTTGCTATGCAAGTGGTTAGCAAACTCCCAGAACCAAACTATCGCTATTACGATCGTATTCTTGCCTACAATCGGTTCTACACCAGTAGCCTCAATCAGTCACAGGTGCAGACCTTGCTTGAACCAGAGAAAGGCCATTTTCTCGAATTTGCCCCTATCTACGCTGAGGGTATTTTGCAGGGCTATCTCGTTCTGACCGTCAATCTCAATCTACTGACCAGTGTCGATCAAAAAGACATGCTATTGCTTGGTTTGGATGGCTTTGTCTATTCCAGCTCCTATTTGGGCATCCCGACCTACAGCTATTTGGAAGATACCCACCCAATTTTGCTGCAAGAGCTCAATCGCACTCGCAAACATTCTGGTGCGGTGGAGTATGACGACTTTACGGTGGTCTACCAAAATATCGGTGTGTTAAATGGCAAGGAAAACTTGCTGTTGAAAGTCGTTCGTAATGAGGATCTGCTCCCCAAATATTTCTATCTGTTTTTGCTGCTCATCACCTTAACACTTGGCGTGTCTTACTACTTGTATCGGCTACGCAAAGACAAATCAGAACTGAGAAAGATCACCTATTTAGACGCTCTGTCAGGGCTGCACAATCGTCACTATCTGCTGGAAGTAGAAAAGAAAATCACGCCAAGCAGCCGCTACTTTGTTGGCATGTTGGATATTGACCACTTTAAGTTGATTAATGATCGCTACGGGCATGACATCGGCGATCAGGTGATACGTCGCGTAGCCAACGTGATCAAAAGCCGCATCCGAGTAAGCGACTATGCATTTCGCATCGGCGGAGAGGAGTTTCTCCTGCTGATTCAGACCACCACAGCGGAAGATGCGCGGATTGTCTTGGAACGTATTCGCACCGATATTGAGCAAGCCAACCAAGCACCAAATGTCACCATTTCCGGTGGCTTCTGCTTGCTAAACGGCTCACTGGAAGAATCATTGCGCGTGGCAGACAGTAAGCTTTATGAGGCCAAACACATCGGGCGCAATAATATTCAACCAGCGACCTAATTCATTGGTGTAAGCGCTGCAACACCACCGCCTGATCGAGCTCTTCCTGCCAAGCGCTGTAATCCAAACCCTGATCAAAAATAAACTCCGTGACTAACGTGCGCACACAGTTGACCAAATCCGCTTTTTGCCACGGTTTTTCAAAGTAGCGCACAATCCCGGCGGAATTGATTGCAGCAATGGTGTCGCTGTGAGTTGCTTGCCCGGTGAGCAATATTTTTTTTGTCTGCCGAAAACGCGCATCACTGTGCATTTCCCGTAGCAGTTCTACGCCTGTCATGCCGGGCATCACATGATCGGAAATCACCACGGCAACAAACTCGCCATCGGCATCCAACTCGTCAATCAGATCCAACGCTTCATTTCCCGATTCACACTCTTCAATATTCAGCCAAGACGATAACGTTTCTAGATCTTGCGAGACGGCATTTAATACCTCACGCTGATCATCCACGCAAATGAGATTCAGTTTCTCCATGATTTCCCTCCACTGGCAGTTTCACTCTGAAAATGGTCGCTTCTTGGTTGCTTTTCACCGCAATCGACCCACCTAACCCAGTCACAATTCGCCGCACAATGGCCAGCCCTAGGCCCAAACCAAACGACAGCCCACCTTTCTTCGTGGTGAAATTCGGCTGAAAAATTTTGCGTCGAGTCGCTTCATCCAACTCAGGGCCGTTGTTTGCAATCGTCACCAAAATCTTATTGCCATCCTGGCGCACACGGATGTCAAGCGCAGGCTCTGGCGTCATCGACATAGCGTCACAGGCATTTTTGATGATGTTGACCCACACTTGCACCAATTCTGTATCGGAGGCCCAAATAGTGTCGACATTAGATGGGCGCAGACGAACGTCTACTCGACGTAAATCACTTTGCAACAGCGCCAATGCCTGGTTAACTGTATCATTCACATTCACTTTGGTGATGCGATCGGCATCGGTACGGCCAAGCTGTTTCACCGATTTAACAATCGCCACCGCATGACGCGAAGCCAAACGCAGATCATGCAAATCGCAGCCAATGCTCCAGTAACGGATGGCCTCATCGGGGTTGTTTAACCAATGGGCGTTCAGCATGCCATACGGCAGCGCTTTGGCGAGCGCCTTCGCCTGATTGCGCTCAATCGAGTATGTTTGCTCTAGCAGCTTGGCGCAGTTTCTCGCCTCACTGGTCGGGACACTTTGTCCCTGCAATAAGCCGAAATCAAAAAATTGACTCGCCTCGGGATGCTGCTCTTGCAGCAATTGCATGATGATACTTTCAAGGCGCTGCGACTTACTGCTAACTACGCCAATCGCGTTGTTTAGCTCATGAGCAAGACCTGCCGCCAACTGGCCTAAGGTGGTCATTTGCTCTGCCATATGCAGCCGCTGCAAGGCTTTCTCTTTAGCCACGGCTTCTTGTGTCAATCGTCTTTGCCTGCGTGACAACTCATTGACAATCACAGGCATAAATTGGCTGGTTAACGGGCCATGCTGCTCGCTGTCGATGGCCGTTGTGCGCCGGTCAATCCATGCCAAGGTAGAATCTGTCTTTGCAACCACCGTTGAAGAAGCCGTCCACGTCCCTGAGAAAAAACTGTGCACGCCAATAAACGCACCGGGAGAGGCAGAGAATATCCGCGTCTGCTTATTTTCACCTAGCTCAGTGTAAAACCCTTCCAGTTCACCTGACTTAACCAGATAGAGGCGGTCATTATGGCCATTTTGCATAATGATCACCGACCCTGCGCCCGCAGTTACCTGACGTAGCGGGTCGGTGAAATAGCGTTCAACTAAGGCTTCAAGCTTTGTCATGTACATCGCTTAACCAATGTGTCCTACTGCGTGGAGTACCCAAACCATGACAAAGCTGAGCAATACCCCGACCACTCCGAGTACCACGCCCACTTTGGCCATTTGACTACTCTGCACATTGCCTGTCGCATGTGCCAACGCGTTTGGTGGTGTACTGATTGGCAAAGACATCCCCAGTGATGCCGCGAACGTGACCACCAGAATTAAGGTCACTTCGCCGCCGAGTTCATTGAGTGACGCCATTGACGTGCCAAGCGCAGCCATAATCGGCATCAGTAAGTTAGCCGTGGCGGTATGCGACATAAAGTTCGCCATTGCAAGACAAAGAAACGCCGCGCCAAACAACACCACCAGAGGTGAGAACAGGTCAAACGGAATGCTCTGCACCACCAGCGCAGCAAGGCCAGTTTTGTCCAATGCAAGGCCAAGGGCGATACCGCCCGAAACCAGCCAGAGCACATCCCAAGAGATCTTTTTCAGATCTTCTTTATTGATAATGCCAGTGATAGAGAAAATAGCGACCGGGATAAGCGCGACTGTGTATGAGTTCATCCCATGCGCAGAGCCCATCAGCCAGAGCAAAATGGTGAGGCCAAAGGTCACGTAAACCACGATTGCTTTCGGCGTTTTCAGAAACTTACCTTTGATCGATAACTCGATTTTTGGCGTTTCTGCCGGGAAGAGTTTGCTGATCAACAGCCAAGCTAACGCCATCATAATCACCACAAATGGGACGCCAAACATCATCCACTCCCCAAAGGTAATGAGGTTGTCACCGACCAGATATTTCAGAGCAATAGCATTAGGCGGAGTGCCAATCGGGGTGCCAATACCACCGATGTTGGCGGCGACCGGAATGCACAGCGCAAACGCAACCCGACCAGGATCTTTCGGCCCAAACACGGCGATGACCGGCGTTAAGATGGAGAGCATCATGGCCGTTGTGGCGGTGTTTGACATAAACATTGAGAAAATGGCGGGGATCAACATGAGCCCTAGCATCACAAACTTAGGATCTTGACCAAAAGGCTTGAGCAGTACCCTTGCTAGGTTGACATCCAAACGATACTTAGTTGCCGCCATCGCTAGGAAGAAACCGCCTAAAAACAGCATGATGATCGGGCTGGCAAAGGTCGCCATGATTTCGTTGTAGGAGAGTAGCTTGCCAAACTGTGCGCTCCCTTCTCCAACGCGAAACAGATACAAGCCTTTGTTCGAGACCAACAACAGTTCTAACACGATGATCACAACTGAGGTGGCATAAATAGGGATCGGCTCAAATACCCAGCATAGAGCGGCTAACAGGAAGATAGCAATAACGCGTTGCTGCACCAACGTCATGCCTTCAAAGGGGAAAGACGAGAGTGGTAAGAGCAAAACAATCGCTGGAATGAGGATAGGGATAATGTACTTAAGGTATTGACGCATAAACAACTTCTCTTCCTGAGATTCGACAACCACCGCTAGAGTTTAAACTCTATCAGGACCGAAGTTGAATTATCGCCTTTTTCTGACTCAAGGTTTTTGGGGTTAGATCAATGAATAACAAATCCTCGCGAAAAACTTGTTACATATGTGTCAGTGCTCACTATCCGAATAAAAAAAGCAGCGTTTTCACACTGCTTTCTCCTAAAGCTTTTATCTGCGCTCACCCAGTTTGACCGTTCCATTGGTCGAAAACCACAGCGCTTGGTTTCGGCGTCGCCCGAGCAAAATTGGGCCATCGTCGTAAAAAAGAAAATTCTTCCAATGTTTACGGAAAGTACTCCACTTAGTCTCGATGATGTTGTACTTCTCGTAGCAAAAATAGACAGTAACGTCATCTTGCCAATCGATATGCTGCAAAATGGCATCGGGTAACTGGGGATCATCGGCTTCCCAAGCCGCCATCCAATCAATTTCCTCTAGCCAATTGCTAGCTTTCATTGGCCAATCTTGGCTACTAAGACGCTCAGCGTCCGGGCTTTGCGGGCTGATATTCTCTTTCCAAAATTGCGCCGCTCTTGCCTGACTCATTGGTCGGATATGCATCAGTTCGTCTTGCGGCACCGGCATCGACTGGTGAGTAAAAATCCATTTCCTTTGGTATTCATCCAAAGCTAAATAAGACATTCATCTTCCTTACGCTTTTAACCACCCATTTTGGGTCGCTTGTTCAATAATTTCTTGCGCTTTTTCCCACAAAGCGTGAGAACCAAGCTCAATTTTTCGGTTAATCGTTAGAGCTTGCTCGCGTGTAACGCCATGTTCACGCCAACTCTGCCCTTGATTGTGAAAATTGAGCAACATGGGAATCAGCCTATCCAACGCTTTAGCAAATTTGGCCTCTGCACTTTGCGCCTCTTCAAACTCATGCCACAACGCTGAGAGCTCATCGCGCTGATCGTCAGGCAACATTCCAAACAGACGCTGCGCCGCAGCCAACTCTTTTTCTGCTTGCTGCTCTGAAGCTGCGGCATCATAAACAAAGGTGTCGCCCGCATCAATCTCCACCACATCATGCAGCAGCAACATTTTCACCACGCGACTAATATCCACTGGCTCATTAGCGTGTTCTGCAAACAACAATGCCATTAGAGCAACATGCCAGCTGTGTTCGGCGCTGTTTTCTAACCGCGTATCCGCGCTTTTCACCCGTGTGCGGCGCAAAACCGATTTGAGCTTGTCTAACTCCATCAGCAGCGCCAACTGTTTTTCCATTCTTTGCATGCTTAGCTCCGTGGCGACCAGTCTTGGTGGGTCATCGACATCAAGACATGATCGCGCCATTCGCCATCAATCAACAAGTAGTCTTGCGCGTACCCTTCTCTGACAAAACCCAGCGCTTTGAGTACCGCTTCACTACGCTGATTGTGAGGCATGTAAGCCGCTTGAATACGATGCATATTCTGTATTTTGAACATGTACTCGCAAGCGAGTTTGAGCCCTCGACGCATGTAGCCTTTCCCTTGTGCACTTTCGGCCAGTGAATAGCCGACCGAACAGGCGTGAAAAGGGAAACGGGAGACATTGCTAAAAGAGATGGTGCCCAGCATTTGCTGCGTTTCATCATCGATTAACAAACAGTAAAAACCCAAATTCATGCGATGCAGTTCTTCCAGTTTGATGAGCTTTTTTGTCCACCCTTCGACGGTGAAAAACTCCTCTTCTCGCACTGGCTCCCACGGTTTGAGAAATGCACGGTTATTCTGAAAATAGTGGGTAATCATCTGCGCGTCCGCAATCGTCGCCGTGCGTAACGTAAATTCTTGTTCTGTTTTATTTAAACCTAACTGACTCTCTTCCATCATGGTTAATTTTTTCTTATTCCGTAATCCCTGAGTTTGTTGGCAATCGAGGTGTGTGACACATTCAGCCGTTTTGCCAGTTTGCGACTGGATGGGAATGATTGATAGAGACGCTCAAGCACCTGAGCTTCGTAATCGCGCATAATGTCATCAAGAGAGCCATCTAAGTTCAGTTGTGTCGCCGTCCCTGCCACCGTTTGCGGCTGAGGTAAGTGGAAATATTCCGCTTTCAGCTCTTCCTCTTCCATTTCGGTCAACGCACGCAGCACCATGTTATCCAATTGGCGCATATTGCCAGGCCACTGATAAGCCATCAGCTCATCCAATAGCCCCTCTTCATAGCTCGGCTTGCGAATGGCCAGCTTCTGCGCATGTTTGGCGACAAACAGATCCAGCAGAGCAGCAATGTCATTCGAACGGCTACGCAAAGGCGGAATGGTCAAGGTGAGGACATTCAGCCGATAGAAGAGATCTTCACGAAACGAACCTGCTTCGGCTAACGCTGATAATTGATGCTTGGTTGAGGCGATGATGCGTACATCCACATGCATTTCATCTTCGGCGCCAACGCGGCGAAAGTTGCCATCTTGCAAAAAGCGCAGCAGCTTGATTTGCAAGTGAGGGCTCATCTCACCAATTTCATCTAAAAAGACCGTACCACCGTTGGCTTGCTCGAAAATGCCTTTGTGCCCTTGTTGGTGGTTAAACGAGCCCGGAGCGTGACCGAAGAGTTCGGTTTCTGCGACATCATCGGGCATCGAAGCGCAACTGAGCACGAGAAATGGCTTGCCTGCGCGATTGGAACGGTTGTGGCACGCTTTCGCCAGCATCTCTTTGCCCGTGCCTGTTTCGCCTTCAATCAGCAGTGGCTGATCGAGCATGGCTAACTTTTTCGCTTGGCTGATGAGCGCTTTATGACGATTGGACACACCGACAAAATGTTCAAATCCAAGCTCATTATGCAGCGGTAGCGTATCACCGACGACGTTGTTCGCTTTGACACTACGGATCATCACGACCGTACTGGCGAAGGTAGACTCTTTGGCTTCATCTTGAATATACACTGGCATAAATTCCAGCATGTAATCCAAGCCATCAATCACCATGTTTTCCCGCTGTCGGTTGCCTTCCGACCAACGACTGAATTTGAGATTGGGCAGCAAAGTGCTGATGGGGGCACCGATCACCTCTTTTTCGCTTTTGCCAATCAGCGCCAGAGCCGCTCGGTTGGCCATATCGACCGCACCTTTGACATCCATCGCCAGCACAGGATCGGGCAGATTGTTGACCAGTGAGATCAGTTCCGTGTTGTGCCGTTCCATCGGCATAAACTGGATCTTCCGCACGTCTTTCACACCAGAAATGCGACGAATCTCGGCCATAAGCAAGCTGAAAGTATCAAAATCGATGTCGGGACAATTGAGGTAGATGATGCCGCTGATATCAATTTCGATCCCCCGCAGGTCGATGTTTTTTGATACCAGAATATCAAGCAGCTCTCGGGTTAGGCCGAGTCTGTCTTCGCAAAAGACTTCAAGACGCACAGATTATCCTAATTCATACTGTCACGAAAAGTTGACAGTAGTTTCTACCAAGCTTGGTCTACCGTCAAGCTAACCATAAAGAAAGCTTAAGGTTTGAGAGCGAGAGAAGCGACTTTAGTGATGATTTCCTTGCGAATCGCCGAGAGTTTCACTTGCGTCTGCGGCTGCCACGGAATGGGCCGCAGCAGCGCCATCGCTTTTAAGCCAAGCCTTGCGGTCAAAATGCCCACACCGACGCCTTGCCCAGCACGCGCAGATAGCTTACCCGCAAGATCCATCGACATCAGATCGACGCCTGCATCAATCGCCAACTCGCTTGCCCCAGCTAAAGCCATGTTTGCCAGCACGAGACGCAGAAGCTGGATGCGAGAGGCGTAGCCCAACTCCACACCATACACTTGCGACAAGTTATCAATCATCTTGAAATTGCGCCAAGCCACCAGCAGCATGTCAGCTAAAGCCAAAGGGCTAATCGCCACCAACGCCGCCGATTCGGTGGCGTGACGCGAGACCAGCTGCATTGCCAACTTGTCTTGCTGGGTAACGACCATCGCATCGTACATCTGCACCACTTCGGCATCACTGTGAGTGGGGTTAACGCTGTTGCGCCAACGATCGTATGCAGGGTTTTCAGCGGGGATACCACTTTGCCGTGCCATATCCTGACAAAACGCTTTACCCTTGCCCACACCGTCACTGGAGAGCAGTTGCTCGGCTTGCTGTTGCGAACTAAAAAGGTGGCGCAATTTGCGCAGCTTCCATAGCTCTTTCGCTATCGCAGACAACCCAAGCCCGGCCAGTAAGGAGAGAAATGCTGACCAGCCTAAGGTAAGCCAATCCCCCGCTTGCAGTGCCGTCAGCAGCGTATCCACCGCCTGCCAGCCCACCAAGCCAGCGAAGGCACTAAATAGCCCGCCAAACCACCAGCGACGCGACGATGACGGACGGATAACCTCGGCCAATTGCAATTCAGCCGATTGCTCTTCTTGCGCCGTTTCATTGGCGGCAGGAACAAATGTTTCTGCCGCGGTAAACTGTTGCTGCGCAGTTAGCTCGGGCTGCTGAGGATCAGCAGAAAAGCGGGTTTGCTCAAAAACGTGTTTGGGTTTGAAATCACTCATTGCAGTTTATCTCCCAGCAAAAACTCTAACGCTTTGTCGAGGCGAATATGTGGTAGCGGCTCTTGCCAATCGGCAGACAGAGGACGAAAAGCGGTGAAATCAAAGCCACTGCGCTGCCAAAAATCGCCATCAGGGATCTTCTTTGGCACTTCACCCGGAAACAGCGTCAGCGAACGTCCATCCAGAGTGTGACCTTGAATGGCGGGCACACTTTCACTGCCATTGGCGATGAAACCCGCCTGCGTGGCACGCACCGACGCCATGGAAATACAGCTGATCTCGATGTTTTCATAAGCGGCGGTTTGCCAAGCTGGATGCACCATCTGTTGCAGCAAAGAGACTAAATTTGCATGTTGATCCGGCGTTATGTGGTCTGTTTTGGTGGCGGCAAACAGCACTTTGTCGATTTTGGGGGCAAAAAGACGTTTGAGCAGCCCACTTCTACCATAGCGGAAACTCTTCATGATCTGCTCAAGTGCCTCGCGCATGTCATAAAACGACTCACTCCCCGCGTTGAGCGGCTGCAGGCAATCCACCAGCACAATTTGGCGATCAAAGGTGGCAAAATAGTGCTTGTAAAAGCCTTTGACGACTTTCTGCTGATACTCTTGGTAGCGCTTTTTCAACATATCTATGTTGCTATTTTTCTTCACCTCGGCTGCTGCGTCGAAACGGCAAGGGAAAAACTGCAGCACAGGTGCGCCAGCCAGTTCACCCGGTAAAACAAAGCGTCCCGGTTGCACCCAATGTAACCCAGCCTCTTTGCAACGGTGCAAATAATCGGTGTAGCTTTCGGAGAGTTGCTGCAACTGTTTCTCATTGACGTCGCCCTCAAGATCGAGCTCCGCCAACTTATTTAGCCAATCTTGCGCCAGTTTAGCACGTTGCCCTTTTAAAGCGGCAAATTGACTGTTTGACCAAGCGTTAAAGTCCAGCTCAAGCAGAGGCAAGTCCAACAACCATTCACCGGGGTAATCGATAATGTCGAGATGTAAGACCGAGGTTTTACCGAGTAATTTCCGGCTGCGTTTTTGTGGGCGATATTTGATCGCTAAGCGAATTTCGCTCACATCCCGCGTAGGCTGCGGCCACTGCGGCGTCGCTTGACAAATGTGCTCCATCGCTTCGTCATAGGCGAATCTGGGCACCATCATGTTACTTTGTGGCTCGCGCCTTGCGCCAATCAGGCGTTTGTCTTGAGCGCAACTCAGCAAAGGTAAATTGTCGTGAGTCGAGGTGTGCAGCAGTTGATTGACTAAGGACGTGATAAACGCCGTTTTGCCAGCACGCGACAAGCCTGTCACGGCGACGCGCAAATGTGAATCCAAGCTGCGATGGATGAGGTCATTCACTTCGCGGGTAATGTTCTTCATTTTTTCTTTAGCTCCTCGCGATTAGCCGTGGCTTTACGCCGATTAAAATCTGATTGCGCACCATAACGTTATCAATATTAATCGCAAATGAACAAAAAAGCCTCTGATAAAAATCAGAGGCTTACAGGGACAATCACGAAGATTTAGTCGTCTTCGATCAGTTTGTAGATAACAAACAGAGCAATTTCTAAGATCAGCCACAGTACGCAAGTGACGGTAACGTATTTGTCGTTAAAGATGCTGATGCCATTAAGAATCAGATCGTAACCGATCAAACCACCGACAACGACAGCCAAAATGATTTGTAGAATTTGAATAAAACGAGGCATTGAGCTCTCCTGATCAGATTGTGCGGATATCCAAGCCATATGGAACCCGTTTGCTAGTAAGACAAAGTGCAGCTTGCGCTGCACTTGTGTCAAATAGGACCCAGTGAAATCAGTCCTTTGTCACATTCTTACTGGTGCAAATCCATTTCCTGAATTTTCACTTTCCAAGTATCTGGACCGATTTGGTGCGCATTGGCACCACTTGAATCAACCGCCACGGTGACAGGCATGTCTTGTACGTCAAACTCGTAAATCGCTTCCATGCCAAGATCTTCAAACGCAACCACACGCGCTTTCTTGATTGCTTTCGCCACCAAATAAGCGGCACCGCCCACAGCCATCAAGTATACCGCTTTGTGGTTTTTGATTGATTCAACGGTTGCAGGGCCGCGTTCCGCTTTACCAATCATGCCCATAATGCCCGTTTCATCGAGCATCATGTCGGTGAACTTATCCATACGTGTTGACGTTGTCGGGCCTGCTGGGCCAACCACTTCATCACCCACCGCATCCACCGGGCCAACGTAGTAGATAAACTTACCTTTGAGATCAACCCCTTCAGGTAAACCTTCGCCGTTTTGCAGCATGGTTTGAATGCGTTTGTGCGCAGCATCGCGGCCAGTGAGGATCTTGCCTGACAACAGCAAGGTTTCCCCTGTTTTCCACTGCTGAACCTCTTCTTTAGTTACGGTATCGAGATTGACACGACGCGCACTTGCGCCCGCATCCCAAGTGATGTCTGGCCACTCTTCCAATTTCGGCGGGGTAAGCTCTGCGGGGCCACTGCCATCAAGGGTGAAATGCACGTGACGCGTAGCGGCGCAGTTCGGGATCATGCACACAGGCTTAGACGCAGCGTGTGTTGGCGCGGTTTTGATTTTTACGTCCACGACCGTGGTCAAACCGCCAAGACCTTGCGCGCCAATACCCAAGCGGTTCACACGGTTGAAAATATCCAAACGCAGATCTTCTTCGGCATTTTGTGGGCCACGCTCAATCAGTTCTTGAATGTCGATGTGCTCCATTAAGGATTCTTTTGCCAGTACCGCCGCTTTCTCAGCCGTACCGCCAATACCAATACCCAGCATGCCCGGTGGGCACCAACCCGCGCCCATCAGCGGCAAGGTTTTCTCCACCCACTCCGCAATATCATCAGATGGGTTGAGCATCACCATCTTGGTTTTGTTCTCAGAGCCACCGCCTTTGGCCGCGATTTGAATCTCGACTTTATCACCCGGAACCATATTGATATGCACGACCGCTGGAGTGTTATCTTTGGTGTTGATACGCTTTCCTGCTGGATCCATCAGCACCGACGCACGCAATGGGTTGTCTGGGTTGGTGTAGGCTTGACGCACGCCTTCATCGACCATCTGCTGTACCGTCATTTCAGTGGAATCCCACTGCACACCCATGCCAATGTTAACAAAACAGGTCACGATACCCGTGTCCTGACAGATAGGACGCTTGCCTTCCGCCGACATACGTGAGTTGATCAGAATTTGCGCAATCGCGTCTTTCGCGGCTTGGCTTTGTTCACGGTGATAGGCTTTTTCAAGGGCTTGAACGAAATCGAGAGGGTGGTAGTAAGAGATGTATTGGAGTGCGTCAGCGACACTGCTGATCACGTCCTGCGTGCGAATTACTGTCATTGCATGCCTCGTTATAGTTATGCTTCCGTATAACTTATTTAGTGTTCAGCACAAGTTGAGCGGAAAATCGAACAAAATCAATCCGACTTAGTGTTTCATGCTGAGCGAACTAAGTAAGCGAAATTATTTCGTTTTATGATACCCTTGCTTTCCATCACACGCTATGCAGCAATCAAACTCTTTGTCACAAATTAAACAAATGAACAACAGCGATATCAATACCATTGCGGTCAAAGCATTAAGCTATCAATCCGATCTAGCTCAGTCATTATTTTCGCCGATTCAACATCTCCCTTGGGCGATGCTATTGCGTTCTGCGTCCAAGACGCACATGGATAGCCGCTTTGATATTTTGGTCGCCAATCCGCTGGCCACGTTGCAGACCGAAGGGCCACAAACCGTCGTCCGCATTGGTGGCGAAACTCGCTACTATGAAGACGATCCCTTTGCACTGCTGGACCGCTACCAAAATAAGTTATTACCTGCGCTGAGCTTTGACGCAGACTTGCCGTTTGTCGGCGGAGCGCTTGGCTATTTTAGCTATGATCTTGGTCGGCGCATTGAGCAGATGCCGACACTGGCCAGCCAAGATATCACCGCCCCCGACATGGCGGTTGGTCTCTACTCTTGGGCGCTGGTGGTGGATCATCAAACTCAAACGGCTCAACTGGTTGGTGTCAATCCGCAGGCCGCTTGGCAATGGCTCAATGAACAAAGCGCAGCAAAGCAAACGCCGTTTGCCTTGCGCTCTGCATGGCTCTCCAATATGAGCCGTGAGCAGTACCGCTCCAAGTTTGAGCAAGTACAACAGTACTTGCTCAGTGGCGATTGCTACCAGATCAATCTCGCACAACGTTTTTGCGCCGAGTATCAAGGCAGTGAGTGGCAGGCTTATCAAAAACTGGAAAAGAGCAACCAGGCGCCCTTTTCTGCGTTTATTCGTTTGCAGCATGCCGCAATCCTAAGTGTCTCTCCTGAGCGCTTTTTGCAGCTAAAAGAGAATGTGATTGAGACCAAACCGATCAAAGGTACTCGTCCGCGCAGCCTCGATGCAACGCAAGATAAACTAGCCGCACAGGAGCTCGCCAGCGCAGAAAAAGATCAGGCAGAGAACCTGATGATTGTCGATCTTCTGCGCAACGACATCGGCCGAGTGGCGCAACCTGGCAGCGTGCATGTGCCTAAGCTCTTTGACATTGAGAGCTTTCCTGCGGTGCATCATTTAGTGAGCACGATCCGCGCCAAGCTCAATTCGCCCTACACGGCCGCCGATTTACTGCGTGCCTGTTTCCCCGGCGGTTCCATCACTGGCGCGCCCAAAATTCGTGCTATGGAGATCATCGAGGAACTGGAGCCGCATCGTCGCAGTGCCTATTGCGGCAGCATTGGCTATCTCAGCCGTCATGGGCACATGGATACCAGCATCACCATTCGCACTTTAGTGGCCGAGCAAGGCAAATTGTACGCATGGGCGGGCGGCGGCGTGGTGGCAGACAGCCAATGTGAGGCGGAATATCAGGAGACACTCGACAAACTTGGAAAAATACTGCCAATATTAGAGTAACTTCCGCCAACTTTTCATCGAACGATTGCCACGAGGTGCGACTTTGCTTGAGCTAAATAGAGACACACTACTGCAAAAGTTTCAGTTGCACCTTCCGGTTGGTTACCATGCCGAAAGCTTGGGCCGCATGGCCCATCTCAATCCCACTCAGCTGAGAAAAGCCGCGGTATTGGTCGGTTTTGTCGAGCGTAGCCATGGGCTGAATGTGATCCTCACTAAACGCGCTTCGCACCTCAAACATCACCCAGGGCAAATCAGCTTTCCCGGCGGGAAATTTGAACCCGACGATTCGTCGTTAGTGGCAACCGCGCTCAGAGAGACATTTGAAGAGGTGGGCATTACACCATCACAGATCTCCGTATTCGGCCAGATGCCCGAACTGGTAACGGTTAGCCGCTATAAAGTGACCCCAATCTTGGCTTTTGTCGCCGCTGATTACCAAACGCGCATCGACAGAAACGAGGTCGAGGAGGTGTTTGAAGTGCCTGTGCGCCATCTTCTTGATCGCCAGCAGTTGAGAAGCGCCAAATTTCGAGTCAATCAGTCGCATCATCGCGTGTTCGCCATTCCCTACCAGCATCATTTCATCTGGGGAATGACGGCGCAAATCATTCACGCCATGCAGCAGCAACTGGTGAAATTAAGCTAGCCGAAATTACTTCAGCTAATCTTGTTGCCTTAATTTATCTCATGAAAAAATAAAGCAAACGTTTAACGTGAGAAAAATTTATACAAACCGCCCTTCGAATAACTTTTTCTAATCGATTGCATTAGCAATAATCAGGTGTAGCACATCATTTTCGTGATAAAAAACCGGTTTTTGACATATCATTCAATAAGCCCAACCAATACATGATTTAGATCTACTTTTCTTGCAAGAAAAAATTGCAAAATTGCACCCGACTTATTTCCTGTTCCCAAAAATGAGTATTACAAATGAATACAACCTCTAATACGGCTTCTGCCGTACAATCGTCTAGTAAGTTTACTTACCAAGATTTCACCTGGTGCCTATCACTTTTTGGTACCGCTGTCGGCGCTGGTGTGCTGTTCCTGCCAATTAAAGCAGGCGCAGGCGGCTTCTGGCCATTGGTTATGTTGGCGCTGATCGCCGCACCAATGACTTGGTTCGCGCACAAATCGTTGGCGCGTTTCGTCCTTTCCTCTAAGAACCCTGAAGCAGACATTACAGACACTGTAGAAGAGCATTTCGGTAAGACTGGCGCAAACCTTATTACTTTTGCCTACTTTTTCGCTATCTACCCAATTGTTCTAATTTACGGTGTTGGTATCACTAACACAGTGGATTCTTTCCTCGTCAACCAAATGGGCATGGCTTCTATTCCACGTCCACTGCTATCTGGTGCGTTAATCCTAGCGATGACCGCTGGCGTGGTATTTGGCAAAGAGCTGATGCTCAAAGCGACTTCCGCGATGGTTTATCCGCTGGTTTTTGTTCTGCTGGCACTCTCTTTCTATCTGATCCCAGAGTGGAACACCTCCATGGTGGAAGTGGCACCGGATTGGTCAGCGATGCCGACCGTGGTTTGGCTAGCGATTCCAATCATCGTGTTCTCGTTCAACCACAGCCCGATCATTTCTCAATTTTCTAAAGAGCAGCGCAAACAGTTTGGTGACGAAGCGGTGAAGAAAACCGACTCTATCACTGGCGGCGCGGCGATGATGCTGATGGGCTTTGTGATGTTCTTCGTTTTCTCAGTGGTACTTTCTATGTCTCCTGAGCAACTGGCGTCAGCGAAAGAGCAAAACATTTCGGTGCTTTCTTACCTAGCAAACGTGCACGAGTCTCCGCTGATCTCTTACTTGGGTCCACTAGTGGCGTTTGCAGCGATCACCTCTAGCTACTTCGGCCACTTCCTCGGTGCGCATGAAGGTTTGGTTGGTCTGTTCAAATCTCGTTCAAACGCATCAATCAGCAAGATTGAAAAAGCTTCTCTTGTGTTCATCGTGATCACCACTTGGATTGTCGCGATGGTTAACCCAAGCATCCTTGGTATGATTGAAACTATGGGCGCGCCAATGATTGCCGCTATCCTGTTCTTGATGCCAGTGTTTGCAATGCAGAAGGTGCCTGCAATGGCGAAGTTCAAAACTTCAGCGCCTGTACAGATTTTTACAGTTATCTGTGGTCTTGCGTCTATTACTTCTGTAATCTACGGCGCGCTTTAATCTCACGTTACTACGATCAGAATTACGATGAGAATAAAGAGACAAAAATAACCATAAGACCAAGCCTCCCACTCCCTCGGGAGGCTTACTTTTGAGGTAATCAAAATGATTAGTGTATTTGATATCTACAAGATCGGCGTTGGTCCATCCAGCTCACACACAGTTGGACCAATGAAGGCGGGTAAAGAGTTTATTGATGACCTACGCTCAATGGGAAAATTGCGCGACATCACTAAAATCACCGTTGACGTCTATGGATCATTATCACTGACAGGGAAAGGTCACCACACCGACATCGCTATTATCATGGGGCTTGCTGGCAATACCCCTGAGAAAGTGGATATCGACGCCATTGCGGGCTTTATCGCTCGTGTAGAAGAAACTGAACGCCTGCCTGTTGGTATGCACTGTCATACCGTCTCCTTCCCTCGTGAAGGCGGCATGAACTTCCATCGCACTAACCTCGCGCTGCATGAAAATGGCATGCAGATCCACGCTTGGATTGACGATGAAAAAGTCTACTCGAAAACCTACTACTCGATCGGTGGTGGTTTCATCGTTGACGAGGAGAACTTTGGTAAAGACAGCCAAAGCTCGATCAAAGTCCCTTACCCGTTTACCAGCGCAGAAGAGTTGGTCAATCAGTGTAAAGAGAGCGGCCTGTCGATTAGCGCTCTGGTGATGAAAAACGAACACGCCCTTCACTCTGATGAAAAGACACGCACCTACTTCGCCAACATCTGGCGCACGATGCGCGAGTGTATGGAGCGCGGCATGAATACCGAAGGCATTTTGCCTGGACCACTGCGCGTGCCACGCCGTGCGGCGGCGCTGCGTCAACAACTGCTGACCTCTGAAAAAACCTCCAACGATCCAATGGCGGTGGTTGACTGGGTCAACATGTACGCCTTTGCCGTGAACGAAGAGAATGCGGCGGGTGGCCGTGTCGTCACCGCGCCAACCAACGGCGCGTGCGGTATCATCCCGGCGGTTTTGGCTTACTACGACAAGTTTATCCAAACCGTGACGGAGAAGGATTATATTCGCTACTTCGCTGCGTCTGGCGCAATTGGCGGTCTGTACAAGCGTAACGCTTCGATCTCTGGTGCCGAAGTTGGCTGTCAGGGTGAAGTCGGCGTCGCTTGTTCGATGGCGGCAGCTGGCCTTGCTGAGCTGATGGGCGGTAGCCCTGAGCAAGTCTGTATGGCCGCTGAAATTGCCATGGAGCACAACCTTGGCCTCACCTGTGACCCAGTCGCAGGTCAAGTCCAGGTTCCTTGTATCGAGCGTAACGGCATTGCTGCGGTCAAATCGATCAACTCGACTCGCATGGCTTTGCGCCGTTCATCTGCACCCCGTGTTTCTCTGGACAAGGTTATCGAAACTATGTTGGAAACCGGTAAAGACATGAACGCGAAATACCGTGAGACCTCACAAGGCGGTTTAGCGATCAAAGTGATCTGCTAATTAAGCCTCTTAAAATGAGCGAGCCCGATGTGAAAACGTCGGGCTTTTTGTTTCTGCTTTACTTTTCTTTACTTAGTTTTACCTGCTAACGGCTTGTTTCAATTTGTGATCAGCTTATAAATAGAGCTCACGATTTTTCTACCTCAACGTTGATAAACAAGCCCATGTCAAAAGCCACCCTCAAGAAAAAACTGCTGATATTTCTGGCAATCATCCTGCTCGCCAGCACGGTCGGCTACTTTTTTTATCCGCAACAAGCACCTTTGAGCTTTGCTACCGAAACCGTCCGTCGCGGCAACATAGAACAAACGGTGCTGGCAACTGGCATGCTGCAAGCGTCCAAGTTGGTCGCTGTCGGCGCGCAAGTTTCCGGGCAGATCGAAAAGCTCGCCGTCCAGTTAGGAGACGAACTGAAACAGGATGATCTGGTCGCGCAGATAGACAGCCTGACTCAGCAAAACAGCCTTAAAGAAGCCAATGCAGCACTAAACAGCCTCAATGCACAAATACGCGCCAAACAGGCACAAATCCATCAAGCCCAAGCTGAGTACAATCGGCAAAAAGGCATGCTGGCAGACAACGCCAGTTCACGCTCGGATTACGAAAGCGCCGAAGCGTCGTTAACCATTTATAAAGCAGAGCTGGAGCAACTGAAAGCCGAACTGGAACGCGCCAAAATTAGCGTCGATAACGCCAAACTGGATTTAGGTTACACCACCATTCGCGCCCCATTTGACGGCACCGTTGTTTATAGCGCGGTGGAAGAGGGACAAACGGTCAATGCCAACCAAACCACGCCAACCATTATTGAGCTGGCAAAGCTGGACAACATGACCATCAAAGCACAGATTTCCGAAGCCGATGTGGTCAATGTCCACCCCGGATTACCCGTCTATTTCACCATTCTAGGCAAACCGAACAAGCGCTATCACGGCACTTTGCGTGCGATTGAACCGGGCCCTACGCTAATGGATGGCGACGATAAAGACCTGTCAGTCAGCAACGATGAAGCCATCTACTATCACGGCCTATTTGAGGTTGACAACCCGGATCGCGTTCTGCGTATTGGTATGACAGCGCAAGTATCGGTGGTGCTGGACCAAGCCAACGATGCTTTGTTGGTCCCCTCGCAAGTATTGATTCGACAACCCGGAGCCAAGGATCGTTACCAAGTGCCCGTTTTGGAAAATGGCAAAGAGGTTCTGCGTGATGTCACTGTCGGCATCAACAACAAAGTCAACGCACAAATTACCTCAGGCTTAGAGGAAGGCGAACAAGTGATTCTCGGCATGCCAGGGCAAAGCGCGACCTCATCAGGTCGTCGCATGGGACCACAGGGGATACGCTTCTGATGTCACAGCCATTACTGCAAATTCGCAACGTCTATCGCCGTTTTGCCGCCGGAGAGGAGACCCTGACGGTACTCAACAACATCAACCTGTGCATTGAGCGCGGCGAGATGGTCGCCATTGTGGGCGCTTCCGGCTCAGGAAAGTCGACCTTAATGAACATTTTGGGTTGCCTTGACCAAGCCAGCGAAGGCGAATATTGGATCAATGGACAAAATACGTCGTTGCTCGGCAGCGATGAACTTGCCCGGCTGCGCCGCGAATACTTTGGCTTTATCTTCCAGCGCTATCATCTGCTCGGCGATCTCACCGCACTTGGTAATGTTGAAATCCCTGCCATTTACGCTGGCTATGACAAAAACGCTCGTCAAGAGCGTGCTGCGGCACTGTTAAGTCGCCTTGGCTTATCTGATCGGCTAGATCACAAGCCCAACCAGCTCAGCGGCGGCCAGCAGCAACGAGTTTCCGTCGCCCGCGCTTTAATCAACGGCGGCGATGTGATCCTCGCTGATGAGCCGACAGGTGCATTAGACAGTAAAAGTGGCGAAGAAATGATGCGGCTTTTACAAGAACTGCATCATCTCGGCCACACCATTATCCTTGTCACCCACGACATGCAAGTGGCTGAGCACGCTGATCGCATCATCGAGATCAAAGACGGTGAGATCTTGAGTGACAACGTCACCAAAAAACAACAAATCAGCCAAAATCAAGACACACTGGCGCAAGCAGAGAACGCAACGGCACTTGCTCGCAGCCGCAGGCTATTTGACGATATTTGGGAAGCATTAAAAATGGCGCTGCTGGCGATGTCGAACCACCGTCTACGCACATTTCTCACTATGCTCGGCATCATCATTGGCATTGCGTCTGTGGTCTCTGTGGTCGCACTTGGCAACGGCTCGCAAAAGTCGATCCTCGATAGCATCTCCTCCATGGGTACCAATACCATCGATGTGATACCCGGCAAGGGTTTTGGCGATCGTCGCTCTGGGCGAGTGCGCACCCTCACCGCCGCCGATGCTGATGCCTTAAGTCAGTTGTCTTTTGTTGACAGTGTCACTCCGTCGCTCAATACCTCTGTCACTCTGAAGTATGGCAATCAATCCTTCACCGCATCGGTGCAAGGCGTCGGGCCAGACTATTTTCGCGTGCGAGGCTATGAGCTCAGCCGAGGCCAATTTTGGGATAAGTCCAGTGTCACCACGATGGCGCAAGAGGCGGTGATTGACAGCAACACGCTGAAATCGCTGTTTGCCAATCAAAACCCAGTTGGTGAAGTGATCTTCGCTGGCAATTTGCCTATCCGCATTATTGGCGTCACAAAAGCGAAAGAGAGTGCCTTTGGCAACAGCGATTCTCTTAACATTTGGCTGCCCTACACCACCGTTAGCGCGCGCATGGTTGGTAAGAATTATCTCGACCGCATTTCCGTGCGTGTCAACGATAACACCCCAAGCGATGCCGCTGAACAGGCGATTATCGCCTTACTTAAAATGCGTCACGGCACCCAGGACTTCTTTACCATTAACACCGACACCATTGCGCAAAACATTCAGAAAACCACAGCGACTATGACGCTGCTCATCTCAGCCATCGCGGTGATTTCGCTGATTGTCGGCGGAATTGGCGTCATGAACATCATGCTGGTTTCTGTCACCGAGCGTACCCGCGAAATTGGCGTACGGATGGCGGTTGGCGCGAGGCAAAGCGACATTCTACGTCAATTTTTGATTGAAGCGGTTTTAGTCTGTTTATGCGGCGGTGCGATTGGTATTGGCGTGGCGTATTTGATCGGTGTGCTGTTTGCTACCTTCGGCAGCAGTTTCAGCATGATTTATTCCGCAGCGTCGATTATTTCTGCGTTTGCCTGTTCCACCCTCATTGGCGTTCTGTTTGGCTATTTACCAGCAAAAAATGCCGCGCAGCTCAACCCAATCGATGCCTTGGCACGGGAGTAAATGATGATGAATCCACGTTATTGCACTTTGGCGCTTTCTCTGCTGTTGCTCGGTGGCTGCGCTTCTCGTTCAACCTTGCCAGAACAAAATCTGCACATCCCTGAGCAGTGGCAAACTTACTCTCAGCCATCTAGCGTACTTGTAAGCCATTGGTGGCAGCGTTTTCAAGATCCGCAGCTCGAACAGTGGGTAGAGAAAGTACTCGCTAGCAACAATGATTTAGCCTTGGCCACTTTGACGCTGAAACAAGCAAGGTTACAAGCCGGGCTGGCGGTAAGTGACACTCACCCCGACTTATCAGCCAACCTTGCGGCCAGTCGCAGTCAATCCCTTGAAGGCGGAGACAGTTCGGCAAGCTACCAAGCCAAACTGGGCGTGAGTTATGAGCTGGACTTGTGGGGCAAACTGGCGGCGGCGGAAGATGCCGCGATGTGGACCGCGCTGGCGACACAAGAGGAGCAAGAAGCAACGGCGCAAAGCCTAGTTGCGACCACCGCTCAGCTTTATTGGCAGATTGGCTATTTGAATCAGCGAGTGGTACTTAGCAGCCATGACATTCAGGATGCACAAGAAACGCTTGCGCTAAGTGAAAGTCAGTATCGTCACGGCTCTGTGTCCAAAATTCATGTGCTGGAAGCCAGACGAACTTTAGCGGGTTTAGAAGCGACCCATCGCAACTATTTGCAGCAACGAAGCGAGTCCGTCAATGCTTTCAGCCTGTTGTTCGACCAGCCGCCACAGGATCTGGCAGGGCAGATCCCCGCGTTACCTGAGTCTGCCCTGCCCGAGATCGCTGCTGGCGTGCCAGCCGATGTGCTCGCCCGTCGCCCCGATGTAAAACAAGCGCTGCTAGAGCTTAAGTCCGCCCTCGCAACAAAAGATTACAGTGACAACAGCTACTTTCCTGCGTTGACCTTGACGGGCGCTTTGGGTGGTTCTTCGACGGAACTGCGTAAGTTGCTAAGCGATCCGCTTGGTACGCTTGGGGCCGACCTGACTTTACCGTTTCTCAACTGGAATGAGATGCAGCTCAACCGAGACATTGCAGACGTGAAGTATCAAGCCGCGATCATTGCGTATCGTCAAACCTTGTATGCGGCATTCGCTGACGTGGAAAATGCGCTCTCGGCAAAAGAGAATTACTATTTCCAAGCCGAAAAGTTGCAAAGTCAGTATGACAATGCCGCCGAAGTGGCGCGAATTTATCGCAGCCAATACCAATATGGGGCGATTGATATCGCGACGCTACTCGATGCTCAAGAGAACGAGCGCAGCGCTAAGGCTTCCGTGCTGGAAAACCGTTACAACCAATTGGTCAATCTCGCCACGCTCTACCAAAGTTTGGGCGGCGCGGATCTCACCAAGGAGTAGAGTTTCTCGACGTTTCAGGGCTTTTGGCTTAAATAGGCACACGCCATTACCCAAAAGTACTTAAACTTCATTAACTTGAAATATCAACACTGTCTGCTAGCAGTAAGCTCTGAGTGAATTGATAAAAAGGCCTAGCAAATCGCTAGGCCTTTTCTATCAACGCTTTCTAACTATTCTGAGTAGATACAACCTGCGGTACAGGTTTCTTTAATCTCGACTTTACTCAGCAGTGGTAGAGATGGTTTGAGCTGCTGCCAAATCCATTTTGCCAACACTTCGCTGGTCGGGTTTTCCAACCCTTCAATGTCGTTTAAGTAGTAGTGATCCAAGCGCTCATAAATGGGTTTAAATGCCGCTTTGATCTCAGCAAAGTCAACCACCCAACCTGTATGCGGATCCACTTCACCTTCCACATACAAGCGAACTAAGAATGAATGGCCATGCAAACGACCACATTTATGACCTTCTGGAACATGCGGAAGGTGATGGGCAGCTTCAAACATGAATTCTTTGTACAATTCGGTTCTCATCGTAATTCTCGGGCTTTCAAAAGAGACGCAATACTAAGGATTTCTTGCCTATCAGACAAGACATACCGCTGAGTTTGGTTAAAGCAGTAATAAGCTATTGTTCCAACAAAATGCTATGGTGCTCACATAGTGTCAAATAACACACACAGCCAATAAAGCATTCACATCACATTTACAATAACCACACTTTGTATGGCATCACATTCGTACAATCTCACATTCGCGACATTTTCTAATCCCTTCTAAACTAACAGAGTCTTATCCATACATAATTAAAACCTATGCGCTCAACCATTACGTTTAAACTTCTGATAGCTCTAATTACGGTTTTTAGCTGCGTACTTGCTGTGTCTACTCTGTATCAATACTATCAGCAGAAACTGCTGATAAATTCTGTCTTGAGCGAACAACTGCACGATAAAGCCAGTAACTATTTTGACAGCCTCAACATGATGATGCTGACAGGCACCATGGCACAAAAAGAGACGTTACGGCAAAAAGCCTTGGCACAAGAAGGCATAGAGCAAGTCAAAGTGCTGCGCTCAGACGCCGTCAGCAAGCTGTATGGGCCGGGAAACGCCAATGAGAAGCCCACCGATGAGATTGATGCGCGGGCTTTGGCGGGCGAATTGGTGATAGAGCCGATTGAAGCCAGTTGGGGACAAGGCATTGTGGTGGCGCTGCCGATGAAATCCAGTGAAAACTATCGAGGTACCAACTGCGTTGCCTGTCACATGGCACCGGAAGGTGAGGTGTTAGGTGCAATCCGGTTGGAATACAACTTAAGCCATGTTAATTCGTTGATTAACAAGCAAGCGCTTTTTGCTATGGCAATTATGTCTTCGATCGCTTTCGTCGGCTTTTTGATTACCATGAGCCTTATCCGACGCATCATAGTGCGCCCTATTCAATTCACCTCTCAATTTATGACCAAAGTCAGTGAAAGCAAAGATCTCTCACAGCGACTAGACACCAAACAAAACGATGAAGTGGGCTTGCTGGCCACATCAATTAACTCCTTCATGGAAACCGTCACAGACAGTCTGCATAAAGTCCAAGAGACCTCCCATTCGTTAGCTGACTCAGCCAACCGCTTGACGCGGGTCGCGCAGACCACCGACGATGCGGTTAACAACCAGCAACGCGAAACCACCGCTGTACAATCGGCGATTGAAGGCGTTCAGCAGCAGCAATCGGAAGTCGAACAAGCGACCGTCAACACGACCAAACTGGTCAACCACACTGTGGATGTCGCGAGCAACAGTGCGTCATTAGCGCACAACGCCAGTGAAGATATTAAGAACTTGGTGGGTGATATTGATAAAGTGCGCGATCGCATCACCCAACTCAACGCGCAAACCGATGAAGTGTCTTCTATTTTGAGCGTCATTCACGGCATTGCTGATCAAACCAACTTGCTGGCACTCAACGCGGCGATTGAAGCGGCGCGTGCGGGTGAGCAAGGGCGTGGATTCGCGGTGGTGGCCGATGAGGTGCGTAATCTCGCCTCTCGCACTTCTGAAGCCACTGGCAACATCGGCGCGATTATCACCAACTTCCAACAAGGCAGCTCTGAATCGCTGCAAGCGGTGGCGAAAGTGTCGGAGCATGCGCATCAACGCTCATTGGAAGTCGAAGCACTGTCCGATACCATCCGCAACATGGTGGAAGAGATGCACCAAGTGCTCGAACACGCCAAACATATCCAAATGCAAACTGAATCGGCAGGCGCAAGTTGCATGTCGGTGCAGACGACGGTCGATACCATCGCTAGACACGCAGACGACACCTCGCGATCGGCGACTGAAACAAGAAACATCAGTATCGAACTTGAGCAACTGTCTGAGCGTTTAGAGCTTCTGCTCAACCAATTCTCCTTAACAGAGAGCAAAGTCAGAGCAAAATAGCTAATTTCTTTGTTGGAATGAACATTAAAGGTTGATGCTGACGATTTGACAGGTAATATGTTTCGTTGAATCTGTAAAATTCTACCCAACCCAATGTTTCGCTTAATCTTTGAACAACTAAGCAAAACATTGGGTTGAATGTTTACCTCAATGGAGATTATTTAAAACATGACTTACGCGCCTGTAAAAGACGTATTAAGCGGTAAGCTGGCAGTAGACAGTGAAGTCACTGTACGCGGCTGGATCCGTACACGTCGTGATTCCAAAGCTGGAATCTCTTTTCTTGCCATCTACGACGGCTCTTGTTTCGACCCGATTCAGGCCGTGGTCCCAAATAATCTGAATAATTACAACGATGAAGTACTCAAGCTCACCACGGGCTGCTCTGTTGAAGTAACGGGTAAGGTTGTTGAGTCCCCAGCGTCTGGCCAAGCGTTTGAGCTGGCGGCTACAGAAGTGAAAGTGGTTGGCTGGGTTGAAGATGCTGACACTTACCCAATGGCGAAAACTCGTCACTCAATTGAGTACCTGCGTGAAGTGGCTCACCTGCGCCCACGTACCAACGTCATCGGTGCGGTCGCTCGTGTTCGCCATACGCTGTCTCAGGCTATCCATCGTTTCTACCATGAACAAGGCTACTACTGGCTGTCAGCCCCATTGATCACCGCATCCGACGCAGAAGGTGCGGGTGAAATGTTCCGTGTTTCCACTCTGGATCTGGCTAACCTGCCGCGCAAAGAAAACGGCGATGTCGACTTTAACGAAGATTTCTTCGGTAAGGAGACTTTCCTAACCGTATCAGGCCAACTTAACGGCGAAGCCTATGCTTGCGCTCTGAGCAAGATCTACACATTTGGCCCAACGTTCCGTGCAGAAAACTCAAACACCAGCCGTCACCTTGCAGAATTCTGGATGGTTGAACCTGAAGTGGCGTTCGCTGATCTCAACGACATCGCGAAACTGGCTGAAGACATGCTGAAGTATGTCTTTGCGGCAGTACTTGAAGAGCGTCGTGACGATCTTGAATTTTTCGCCAGCCGTATCGACAAAGATGCCATCACTCGCCTAGAGCAGTTTGTCTCTTCTGACTTTGCACAGGTAGACTACACTGATGCGATCCAAATCCTGCTGGATTCTGGCCGCGAATTTGAATTCCCTGTGGAATGGGGCATCGACATGTCTTCTGAGCATGAGCGTTTCCTTGCAGAAGAACACTTCAAAGCGCCAGTGATCGTGAAGAACTACCCGAAAGACATCAAAGCGTTCTACATGCGTCTCAACGACGATGGTAAAACCGTGGCAGCGATGGACGTTCTTGCCCCTGGCATTGGCGAAATCATCGGTGGTTCTCAGCGTGAAGAGCGTTTAGACGTCCTAGACTCACGTATGGTGGAAATGGGTATCGACCCTGAACACATGAGTTGGTACCGTGACCTGCGCCGTTACGGCACCGTGCCACACGCAGGCTTTGGTTTAGGCTTCGAGCGTCTGGTTTCTTACGTAACGGGTATGGGCAACGTGCGTGATGTGATCCCATTCCCACGTACACCACGCTCTGCAAACTTCTAATTTAAACAGAAGCTTAATACACAAAGGCCTCCAAATTTGGAGGCCTTTTTCATGGCTAGCCATTTTGATCTGCTCGTTGTGCATACCTTACGCCCACCACACACAGAGCAAGCAGAACAAATGGAATCACCGCCGCGGTGTACTCTGTCCATACCAATTGAGTGAAGGATTTCGCTAAGATCAAATGTGCAAACACCAACAGCAAAGCACTGAAAATGGCGATACCGATCAATCTCACTTCATCTTTCACAGCCTGTTTTGCCATGATTACCTCCTCAGTTTGTGCCTCGATTGAAACACAAAAAGCGGCCATCACTCTGGTACAGTTCCACTTGAAAATCGCTAAACAGTTCTTAGAAGAGAGCGAATCACCTGCGCCATTTTTTCCATTACTGGAATAAAGTCATCACGCTCGGAAAATGAGCTATTTAGCCTTAAATAGTTGTCGTGGCGATCATCACGAGCAAACAATCCACCGTAAGCGGAAGTCACTCCAGTTTCGAGTAGCTTTTGGTAGACCTCAAGGCTATTAACCCCATCGGGTAACTTTAGCCATAGACAATAGCCGCCTTGAGGGACAAAAAAACTGACCTCTGGTGGAAAGGAGACCTTGATGGCATCAACCATTTTCTGCTGACGCGCTGATAAACTTTTACGTAGTGTTCTCAGGTGGCTTTCATAACTGTCGTGCTGCAAATAGTGCGCAACACCAAGTTGTACAGGCGCACTGCCCGACAAGGTTGACACCAGTTGCAATTTTTGAATGCGCTCGTGGTAGGTTTGATTCACCACCCAACCGATACGATAACCCGGGCATAGACATTTGGAAAACGAGCCACAGAGTAAAACACGATCTTGCCGATCATACGCTTTTAAAGGCAGCGGCCTTGGCATGGCAAATGCGAGTTCCGCGTAAACATCATCTTCAATCACCACCACGTCGTAGCGGTTCGCCAAATCCATGACCGCTTGCTTTTTATCCGCACTCAGTGTGGTTCCTGTCGGGTTATGAAAACTGGTCATCAGCCAACACGCGCTAACTGGTTGATTGGAAAAGGCTTCTTCAAGGCGGCGTAGACAGAGCCCTGAAGTGGCATCAACTGGCACTTCAATCGCATTTAGCCCTAAACGCTCAACCGCTTGCAGCGCGCCATAGAACGTCGGCGTTTCAATCACCACATAATCCCCTTTATTGACCACGGCCTGAAGGCTGAGATTGAGTGCTTCCAACGCGCCAGAGGTGATCACAATGTCGTCGTGTGAGATGTCCATTCCTTGCTGTATGTAGCGCTGCGCAATCAACCTACGCAACGATTCACAACCGGGCGGCAGGTTGTCGGCCAGCAAATCTACCGACATCTTGCGCCCGGAACTGGCCAAGTTGCGATTTAGTGCCGCGAGTGGAAACAAGCTCGGGTCAGGAAAGGCCGAACCCAATGGCACCGCGGCTTTATTACTTTGGTGCTTGAGGAAATCATACAGTTCGTCGTCAATCGATTGTCGTATGGCAGGACGAGTCGCTCTCGTATCGGCAAAACGCGCTAAGTCCGGCGTGACAAAATAGCCCGATTGCGGTTTGGCACTGATCCACCCCTGCGACTCAAGCAACTGGTAAGCTTGCAATACCGTACCAGGACTAACAGCGTGGCTGCGGCTGGTCGCCCGCACTGAGGGCAGTTTCTCCCCCGCTCTCCACGTTTTCTGTTGGATCTGTGTTTTAAATAGCTCCGCAAGTTGGTGGTAACGACTCATAATTTCCTCAGGTAGATTTGTGCTAAAACGTTGCCCCATTGGCGAATAAGGCGTGATTTTTCCATAGCTGACGCAAAATCGAGAGGGAAAAATGCTGAATTGAGACCTTCGCAGGTTTAACGTCACCTAGCCTAAAAATAACGAGATGAGCTTCACGTTATTTTTATATTCTTTTGTTACATTTACTGAGATTTGCGTGACAGCAAGCACAGCTGTCCCTTAACAAAGAGATGGGAAACATGAAGAAATATAACGCAGATGATATCCAATACAAAGGCGAATCGAATGGTGTTCATAGCTGGAGCACGCCTTCAGGTCAGCCGTACTACTGGCATCCAGATTGGCTGCATATTGCAGAAGATGCGACAGGATCTCACCCTAAACAGAAGCTGGAAATAGAGAGCGGTGTTCAAGCGACCAAAACACACGCGCTCAAAGCCATTGTAAAGCAAGTCAATGATTGGGCGAGCAAAAAATTGGCTGAGAACCCAGAGATAGAAACCAACGCAATCGAATCTGAGTTTGACTTGAAAAAATAGTACTCGTTTGGTGGAAGTGAGCTTTTGGCCACCAGAAAGTAAACGCGAGCTCCGGCTTGGCGTTTACTTTCTGTTTTCAATACTTACACTTTAAAACGTTTAATTGTTGCTGATAATTCTCTCTGCAATTGATCCAGCTCACTAGCAATTGTTCTGTTCTCATCCAGAATCCGTCCTGACGCCTGTGACGTGGAATCAATGGTTTGGATACTGCTTGAAATACTGTCCGCCATCTGAGTCTGCTGCAACATCTGCTCTGCCATCGTCACGTTAACCGTTCTCAATTTCTCAATTTCTTCAGCAACCGATCGTAAACTTAGCAATGAACTTTGGGTCGTGTTCAACGTTGTCTCGCTAAGACTTTTTGAGCTTTCCATGACTTTAACCGCCTGAGACGCGCTCTCTTGTAACTTAGCTATCCTTTCTCGAATCACACTTGTGCTAACTTGTGTTCTTGTCGCAAGATTACGGACCTCATCAGCCACCACAGCAAAACCTCGCCCTTGCTCACCGGCTCGAGCGGCTTCAATTGCCGCATTCAATGCCAATAAATTGGTCTGTTCAGCGATCCCACTTATTTCAATTAAAGTTTCTTCAATATTCTCAACATCTTCACGAACAAATCGAATTACATCACTTCCCGAAACGACCTTGTCTGTTAAGTCATTGACCATTTGTTCTGTCTGATTAATTTTGCTTAAAACAGAAGTAGAATTCTCGCTGATCAGCTCCACGGATGCGGCTGATACTTGTGCGTGTTTATTAGCCTCCGCACCTATGTCAAACAGGTGGTTAACTGAATCGATAACACGTTGAGTACCGGCATGTTGTTCTCGATAGATATCAGCTGCCGACTTTGCACCTTGCTGTAAACGCGCAATCGTCGCAGAAACTGAATCTATAGAACGGTCGGTATTTTGGATAAGGCCTTGCCATACGTCGAGTAAGCTGTTGATACTCAAAGCCATATCTTCAAACTCGTCTCTTGTGTTAAGTGTTAGACGCTGAGTTAGGTCCCCATCACCATGAGTCAAACGATCAATTCGTTGATGAAGACGAGTGGTAGAGGAGGTAACTTGCTTAGTCAAATAGATTGCTATTGCAAACAATGTGATAAATGAAAACACCACAAGTATTAACGTCTTTGAATAAGCCGTATGAGTTAACGAAGCAATACCTGACACTTCATTTTCAACCGTACTGTCAGCAAACGCCTCAATATCAGAAACGAGTTCAATCAAACCCTGCGCCGCATTTTGATAGTCGTGAAATGCGTTTCGATAGGAAACATAGCTCGTTAGTAAGACATCCACCGATTGGTTATGCTCACTGTTCAGCAACTGGTAAACCTGCTGATACGTGCGCTTCTGCGGATCGTTTTCCACAGGATGATCAAAGTAAGGCGTCGAGAACATATTCCGATTAGCTTCTAATTGAAACTGCTTCGCCTGCTCAATTTGTAAAACTATGTCGTTACCACCTTCATTTTCAATAAACAACTGAACTTTATACAGTTTCCACAGCAATCCAATACTCGATTCCATACCGCCATCAGCAGCTTTCCAAAGCTCCTCCAGATCCCCTTTCCATAACAGCTTTCGCGTCGGGTCCGATTGCAAACTTTCCATGGCACCATCCCCCATTTCCTCCATCTCTTCACTCAAATCGACGAGCCTTGAAGTGAGGTGGTCGTATTGGCGCTTATCACTGCGATATTGGGAATAATGTTCAATTAACTGCTCTCGCTTAACGCGGTACGCCGATAACATTTCGTTTAAACTGTGCGCATCACTATCTGCCAATAAACCTGCTGCTTTCATGCGGGCCAACGCTTCATCCGCCGCAACCGCGTGTTTTTTTATGTCATCTAACGCCTGAGTGTTTGTTCTTTCTAGATAGCGCCCAACTGCCAGCATTTCTGCTTCGATTTCAATGCTTCCCTCCATTGCACCATCAGCGGTATCCCAGGCAGGACCAACAACGTAATTTATCTCATCAGTTAGCTTAAGAATGTTATTGATACTGTAGATACCTGCCACCGCAATCAATATTGCAGACAAGCTAAAACCCAGTGCCATTTTAGTTCTAATCTTCATACTATTTCCTTAGCATGCTTGAGCATCATTCTTGAGTGGCTCTCAAATCCTCCCACAAATATAGTATTGCTGTTGCATATTTGGTAAAAATCTTCTTCCCATCAGCATTGATGCGTACTGCAAGAGATTGCGTCCTAAATCAGGCCTGTTTATGACGCATAAAATCCTATCCATTTTGATAATGGAACAATAAAATATTCAGCCTTTTAGAATGAAATAAGCAACATGATCTTGATTGGCTACACTTATTACTTCAATTGATAACAAAGAGTTGAAACAACTCGGTTTAAAATTTAGCTTTGCATACGCTTCATACTCACCTGTGATTTGGACGTCTATCGACACATTCAAATCTGGAAAAAGGCTCATACTATGTCTGATTACAATGCGTCTCTAACGCTCAAGCTCTATTTACTTGCAGCCGTGCTCTTTGGTACCTATGGTGGCAGAGTATGCCCTATGCTAGCTACGCTCTCACCTCTGGAAATTCTGATACAGGTGTCACTAATTTTTCTGTTATTGGCCGTAATTCGCCACTTTGTTTTTGCTCAACATCGACTTGTTACCCAGCAGCAACAGGTCCAACTTGATACCCTATTGTTTTTCTCAGGCAGCCTGCCACTAGCCCTTTACTACAACATCGCTTACGACTTCACCATTGATAGCAATTTAAAGGTGTTGTTCGGTATGACGCTGTTTGGCTTTTTTACTGGCCTTTTATTGCAATTAGAATCTAAAACCAAACAATTCGACACTTTATCGTCTGATAATACCTACCCGTTGGAACTGACCGGACAACGACAATCCATTGTTAAACAGTTGATTGTAATGATGATTATTTTAATCGGCGCATTAACCGCCATGCTGACCATGGTGGCCGTCAAAGATATTTTCTGGCTAGAGCATAACCCAGAACGATTGCTCAATGGCAGCGGAAAACTCAGTATTATCAAAGAGTTTATCTATCTTGCCTTAGTCCTTGGCGGCTATGTCGTTGCGATTTTGCTCCTTTGGAGCAAATTGATGAAAAAAGTCCTACTGAGCCAAGAGCGTAAGTTGCAACTCGTGACGCAAGGCGACATCAGCCAGCGCTTGCCGGTTTTTGAGCACAACGAACTGGGTGCCATGGCCTCGCTCACCAATACAATGCTCGACAGCTTAAAATCGGCGCAGGATGAAGTGCAAACCACCCGCGACGTTGCCATCGTCAGCCTAGCCGCACTTGCTGAGTCTCGGGACAACGAAACAGGCGCGCACATCATTCGCACCCAAGAATATGTGCGAGCACTCGCCACCTTTTTGGCACAAAGCCCACAACACCAATCGCTACTTACGCCCAATTACATCGATCTGTTATATAAATCCGCCCCGTTACACGATGTGGGTAAAGTGGGCATTCCTGATAGCGTGCTACTCAAACCCGGGAAGCTCACCGATGAAGAGTTTGCCATCATGAAAGGCCACCCGCAGATCGGCGCAGATGCGCTCTCTATCGCTGAAAAACGTATGGGTTCGAGCTCTTTTCTGCGAATCGCCAAGGAAATATCCCTCACCCACCATGAAAAATGGGATGGTTCCGGGTACCCGAATCAACTCTCCGGTGCAGCGATCCCGCTCTCTGGACGTTTGATGGCACTGGCTGATGTTTATGACGCACTTATCTCCAAACGGGTTTACAAACCGGCATTTAGCCATGAAAAAGCGCGAGAAATTATCCTCGAAGGACGAGGAAAACATTTTGACCCGCAGGTTGTCGACGCTTTTCTTGCCGTAGAGCAAGATTTCTGCGCGATTGCGGCGCGCTACAAAGATGGTCAAGACTGATAAGACCAGTCGTTTGCTTTTTACACCTTGGAAAGTCGCTGTTTCCAAGGTGTTTTATTATGAAAATTCGCAATTCATTGACACTTCGCGATCAAATCAAAATTATTTTAACTTTTCCTACCACTAGGTGTTGTCACTGATCTGGCAGAAAGGTATAAATATACACCGTCTGCTCCAATCTTATTCGTCAGCATTCGCTGCTACTTTGCCAGATGCTCGCAGACATACGCGTTTCCAGATAAACGAGCGGGTCTGATTATGTTTCATTGACTTCTGCGCCTTAGCACTGAAACATAAACAGACCTACCCCTTCGATTTAACATGGATGAAGATTATGTTTGAAAAAGTAGTTGCCGCCCCGGCTGACCCGATCCTTGGCCTGACTGAAGAGTTCAAAAAAGACCCTCGTCAGGGGAAAATTAACCTTGGTGTTGGTATTTATAAGAATGAACAAGGTGAAACCCCTGTTCTTGCAACGGTGAAAAAAGCAGAAGCTGCTTTAGTTGAAACCGAGAAAACCAAGTCTTACCTGACTATCGAAGGCACCGCGGAATACGCTCTAGCGGTTCAGAAACTACTTTTCGGTGAGAATTCAGACATCCTCGCTTCTCTACGTGCTAAAACCGCCCAAGCGCCGGGTGGTACGGGTGCATTGCGTGTGGCTGGCGAGTTCATCAAACGCCAACTGGGCGACGTAAAGATCTGGATCAGCAACCCAACTTGGGCAAACCACCACGGTGTGTTTAAAGCCGCTGGCCTTGAAACAACGGAATACAGCTACTACAACGCGCAAACTAAAGACAAAGACTTTGCTGCCATGGTCGCGGATCTAGAAAAAGCCAGCGCTGGTGATGTGGTGCTGCTTCACGGATGCTGCCATAACCCGACAGGTATCGACCCAACCGAACAAGAGTGGGAGGTACTGGCGAAACTGGTGGCTGAAAAAGACCTGCTGCCGATGTTCGATTTCGCTTATCAAGGCTTTGCTAAAGGTGTCGAGGAAGATGCACAAGGTCTGCGTACTTTTGCTAAGTACAACAAAGAGATCCTCGTTGCCAGTTCCTTCTCAAAGAACTTTGGCCTGTACAACGAGCGTGTGGGTGCGTTTACCCTAGTGGCTGAAAACCAAGACGTTGCGGAAACGGCCTTCTCTCAAGTGAAAGCCATCATCCGTTCTATCTACTCTAACCCACCTGCGCACGGTAGCGCCGTGGTTACGTACATTCTAAGTGATGCCGCGTTACGTGCTGAGTGGGAAGCGGAAGTGGCAGAAATGCGTGACCGCATTCAAGAGATGCGTGAGCTGTTCGTGACGACGCTTAAAGCGGAAGGCGTTGATGCCGATTTCAGCTTTATTGAACGCCAAAACGGCATGTTCTCTTTCTCTGGTCTAAACAAAGAGCAAGTAGCGCGCCTAAAAGAAGAATTTGCCATTTACATCGTCGGCTCTGGCCGTATCAGCGTAGCGGGTATGACCAAAGAGAACATGGGCCCTCTGTGTAAAGCTCTTACACAAGTGCTGTAATCAGTTACGAACTGATGCAAAAGCAAAGGCCGAGTTTCTCGGCCTTTTTACTTTCAATCACTGGGTAAAACGCTAGTAGATCACGCGTGCGCTGATTCCACCTTCGTTGATATAGTCTTTGCCTGCATCACGATATTTGTAAAAAATGCCTGTGCCAAAGACGTCATTCCATTGATAGTTGAATGCCAGTTTGATGTTGTCCTCATCCACCCAGTCACTGCGGGTAAACTCGCCTTCCAAAGTGAGCGTCATTTCCCGGTTAATCAGATAGTTAAACCCTAGTTTTGCGCCTTGCAGCATATCGGATTGCGAATCGAGCAGTTTATCGGTTTTGTTGTCTGTCTGCTCATAGCGCAGTGCGCCGATACCGTAAAGTAAGTACACATCTAACGCCGCCGTAAGGTCATAGTGATAACCGCCAGAAAAGAGTAATCGGTCAACTCGCGAAGTAGAATCATCAGGATGAAAAAACTGCGCTGAGTAGTCCACATCTAACAGCCATCCAGAAAACAGTGGCTTACTTAATCGCAACTCAAAAAATGACGCGTTTGCTCCGTTAAACCAGTCTTTGTTTGTCGTGCCAGAACCGGCCACCGCAGAAAAGTGGCGATACACTTGTTTGGACTCTGTCAGCTGTTCGTCACTTTGCTGCGCCCACCCAGACCCACTGAGGGCAACCAAAAGCACTAAACCATTGTGTCTTACCATTCTACATCCTTCTTCATTGGTAATTTCTCAGCCAAGGTGCGGTAATCCATCGTTGCTCTTGTCTGACCTTTACAATCTTATTTCAAAACAAACTCTTAAGACGAGACGTCGCTCCCTTTCAGCCATTGCAGCAGCAAATCGCTGTCAATTGAGGTAAGATAGCGGTCCACCTGCATGTTAATGTTTACGGGTCACCATAGGCTCTAAACCCAAAAGGTTTGAATATGGATGCTGAATTCACCGAGATTCTTAACTTCCTCTCGCAACACGCACCGTTTAGTGAGCTCCCTGAAGAGACACTACTCAACGTCACCCAACACATCGAGATTTCTTATTACCGAAAAGATACACCTATCATTCGCAGTGGTGATGAAATTCATGACCTTTTTATGCTGCGCAGTGGCGTGGTTGAAGTGTACCGCCGCAAAGGCGAGCTTTACAACCGTTTAGACGAAGGCGCCCTGTTTGGTCAAATGGCGTTGCTCACCAACAACCGAGTCAAATTTCCCGTCACAGCGGTGGAAGATTCGCTGCTCTATTGCATTCCAGAAACCATTTTCCAATCGCTCTACGACCACTTTGATTCCTTCGCGGACTTTGTTGAGGTGGAAAAGAGCATCCGATTGCGCCAAGCGGTACTTGAAACCAAAGAAGCGAACGACCTCACGACCTCGAAAGTTCGTACCTTGCTGACCCGTGATGCACCAACCATTGAGAGCACTCAGTCGATCCAAAGCGCCGCAGAGATGATGGCCAATGAACACGTCTCTTCCCTGCTGGTGTTAGATTCAAAGGCCCAAGCCTCTGCCTCACCAGCGCCCGTGGTCGGTATCATCACAGACCGCGATTTGTGCACCCGCGTGTTGGCTCAGGGGAAATCACCGCAAGATGCGGTAGGTAGTGTCATGACAGACCAAGTGATCTCATTGGATCACAACGCCTATGTCTATGAAGCCATGCTGACCATGCTCAGGCACAATGTGCACCATCTGCCTATCATGCGGGGGAAAAAACCACTCGGTATTGTCGAAGCGACGGATATTGTCCGTTATGAATCTCAGAGCTCGCTGCTCTTGGTCAGCCGCATTTTTCAACAGCAGAGCTTTGAGGATCTCGCTCAACTGGCGCAAGAAGTGAAAAACAGCTTTGTCCGATTAGTCAACGAAGATGCCAATTCACACATGGTCGGCAGTGCCATGTCGGTAATTGGCCGTAGCTTCAAGCAGCGCATCATTGAGTTAACTGAAGAACGTCTCGGCCCACCGCCGATTGACTACTGTTTTCTCGCATTAGGTTCTATGGGGCGCGACGAGCAATTGTTGGTCACCGACCAAGACAACGCGATTATCCTTGCCGACAACTACCGAGCCGAAAAACACGACGCTTACTTTAGCCAATTTGCCGAGCTGGTGTGTGATGCGCTCAACGAATGCGGCTACAAATATTGTACTGGCGATATTATGGCGACAAACCCAATTTGGCGCATGACACGTGCGCAGTGGCGTGATTGCTTTGCCGATTGGATTGATGACCCCAACCCGAAAGCCCTGCTCAATGCCTCGATTTTCTTTGATTTGGATGGCGTGTATGGAGAGCTGGCATGGGCATCACAATTGACCGATTTTATCGTCAACAAAGCCAAACAGACGCCCCGTTTTCTCGCGTGTTTGGCGCGTAATGCCCTGAATCGCACGCCACCATTAGGCTTTTTTAAAGATTTTGTGATGGAGAAAGATGGCCGTCACAATAACTCGATTAACCTCAAACGACGTGGCACTGCGCCATTGGCCGATCTCATTCGCGTCCATGCGTTAGCGGTTGGGTCGAGTGCCAGAAACTCGTTTGAGAGGCTCGACGATGTGATTGATGCCGGAATTCTGCCTAAAGGGCGCGCACAAAACCTCAAAGATGCGTTGGAATTTATCTCTATGGTGCGCATCCGCCATCAGGCCGTGGATGTGCAAAACGGTATTGAAGCTGATAACAATATCGAACCCGAAAACCTGTCGGATTTTGAACGAAGAACGCTCAAAGATGCCTTTCAGATCCTAAGCAATGCGCAGAACTTCCTGAAGTTTCGCTATCAAGCTGGCAACAGTTTTAAATAAGGGAAAATATGTCGTTATTTAAACCTGCTCCCCTTGAATGGCAGCAAAAATTTGCCCAAAAATGCCAGCGTGTGCAGGATGCTCGCTTGCAACGCTTCTATGCTCAACCACTGCCACTCGCTTGCACCCCCATCAATGAGCTTGAGATGGTGGCGTTGGACTTTGAAACCACCGGATTAGACGCGCGCAGCGATGATATTCTCTCGATTGGCTTGGTGCCGTTTGATCTGCAGCGCATCTACTTAAACCAAGCCCATCATTGGACCGTTCGCCCACGGCAAAACCTCAGCGAAGAGTCGATCGTCATTCATCGCATTACCCACAGCGATATTGAGCATGCACCGGATCTCGAGACGATTCTTGACGAAGTATTACAACAGTTAGCCGGAAAAGTGGTGGTGGTTCATTATCGCCATATTGAGCGCGATTTCTTTGATGCCGCATTAAGACAGCGTATCGCTGAAGGAATCGAGTTTCCGCTGCTGGACACATTACAGCTCGAATCAGATTATCTTAGCCAAACCAAGGGCGGATGGTGGCGGCGCTTAAAAGGCGTCAAACTGCCTTCGCTGCGTCTTGCCCAGACTCGACGACGCTATGGTTTGCCTGACTATAGCGCTCATCACGCACTGACCGATGCCATCGCCACCGCTGAACTATTACAAGCGCAATTTGCCCATCACTACGACGCGCAAAGCGCCGTCGGTGAGTTCTGGCTTTAGACTTTTTGCTTCTAGACCCAGCAAAACAACCAGCAAAACAAGAAGAGGAGCACTTGGCTCCTCTTCTCATTCAACTCTCGCTTACAGCTTAAAGCGTCTGATCTCTTGCTCAAGTTCATGAGAAAGATCCGACAACATGCTGGCTTGCGCCGCCGCTTCATGCGCCTCGGCAGCCAGCTCGTTTGACACATCGCGGATGCCTTCGGTATTGCGGGTGATTTCGGTGGTTACCGATGCCTGCTCTTCCGCCGCCGACGCAATTTGCGTCGCCATATCACTGATGCGCACAACAGCCGTATGAATTTGCGTTAAGCTTACCGCCGCCGAGTTCGCATCATCAACACTGGTCAGCGCCAGCGCACGACTGTCGTCCATAATGCCTACCGCCTGAGACGTGGTGCCCTGCAACTTCTCGATGGTTTGCTGGATCTCTTGCGTTGACGCGTGAGTGCGTTGACTCAGTACACGAACTTCATCCGCAACCACGGCAAAACCGCGCCCTTGCTCGCCAGCGCGCGCCGCTTCAATCGCCGCATTGAGCGCCAACAGATTGGTTTGCTCTGCAATGCCCTGAATGGTGGAAAGAATGGTATTGATGCTGTTGCCGTGCGCTTCCAGCTCTTGAATCACATTGGTCGCCACTTGTACTTCTTGTGACAAGTTCTGAATAGAGCCTTGCGTTTGTGTCACTTGCGAAGAACCGTGAACACACGCAGACACCGCTTCTTCCGCATTTTGCGCTGTGTGATCCGCATTACCCGCAATTTCTTGTGTTGCAGCCGCCATTTCGTTCACTGCCGTCGCCACCATGTTGATTTCATCTTGCTGCAATGAAATACGTTGGCTGCGCTCTTCAGCTTGCTGTGCGGTCATTTTGGCTTGTTCAGACAGTGATGCAGAGACTTCGCTCAACTTGCTGACCATAGTGTGCATGTTACCTACGAAACGGTTGAAGTTTTCCGCCAGTTTGCCCACTTCATCATCACTGCGCGGCTCTAAGCGTTGAGTAAGATCCCCTTCACCAGACGCAATTTCTTCCAATGCATGGGACACGCGGCCAAGGTCACGGAACAGGAAACCCACCAGCCAGTATACAGCAGCAATGACTGCGGCGGTGATTAAGGTGGCAGTGATGAGCATTTCACGCATCAGTTGGCTCAGGCTAGCTTCTTCGGTGGCGCGATCCATTTCAATCGCAAACATCCAAGGCGTTTGAGGTACTTTGACGAAGTAGAACAGCTTTTTCTGGCCATTGACGATAGCCTCTTCAATCGCGCCTTGAGATGCGGCTCGCTCGATATCCTGCATGGTAAATTGTTTCAACAGAGTGTTCACAGGCTTAAGCGAAAGCGCTTTGTTAGGATGCGCCAAGAAAGTACCGTCTTGTGTATCAATCAACATTGCATGGGCATTTTTGCCCGCATCTAGGCTGATTACGTCATTGATCAATTGGTCAATCAGAACGTCTGCACCCACCACACCGACCAGTTTGCCGTTGTGACGCACAGGTTCGGCAATCGTCACCAGCAGCGCGTTGGTAATCGCATCCTGATAGGCGGTGGTAATAATCTGCTGACCTGCTGCACTGGCGTCTTTATACCAAGGACGCACACGGGGATCGTAATCGGCACGGTTACGCTCTGGATGTGAACGGTACATCTCACCCTCTGGCGTTCCTAAGAAAATATCGTCAAAACCACCCGCTTTGCGCGCTTGCTGTAAATACGGCACAACATCGCTTTCTTCGCTGTAGTCATTAAAGGCTTTGGCAATATTCTTACGGATCGAAATCCAATCAGAAATGCCTTGCGCCGCCGCTTCACCGAGGCTTTGCGCACGGGCATATACTCCATTACGGGTTTGGTTGGATAGCTGTCCTGCGGACAGCCAGGTTAAGGCGGCAGCCATGATCACTACCGCTGACAGACTTGCGCCTATGAGCTTTTGCTTTAGTGTCAATTTCATTGTTGTCAGGTTTCAGTTGGGGGAACAAATTTTCGTCCGTGATACTACACACAAAACCCATCACATGCACGTATTATCCGTCGCCAACTAAGCAGTAACCCCTTGTATTCCTGATGGTTACATCGCCATTTTTATACCGTACGACAAAATAAAGCCAGCTTGATAAGCTGGCCTTATAAGCACATAAAAAAGTGACTACTGTTTTTCGGTACGCATACCTAAAAGCAGGCTGACACACATCGCCAAGAGGATAAAGGTGAAAGGTAACGCCGTCGAAATCGCCCCCGCTTGCAATGCTTGAATTGCTTCTGTACCACCAATCCAAATCAGTGCCACCGCAATAGCACCTTCCATAAATGCCCAGAAAATACGTTGCAGGACTGGCGCATCCATCTTACCGCCGGCGGTAATCGAGTCGATCACCAAAGAACCTGAGTCGGATGAGGTGATGAAGAAAACCAGCACCAGCACGACTGCAATCACCGACAACAGGGTGCCGTATGGCAGTTGGTCAAACATCTGGAACATCGCCAAAGGCACGTCGGTTAGCCCTTCCGTACCAAGCTCACCAACGCCGTTGATCACTTGATCGATAGCCATACCACCGAACACCGACATCCAAAGCAATGTTACCGCCGTTGGTACCAAGAGAACCGCGGTCATAAATTCACGAACAGTGCGCCCTTTTGAAACACGCGCAATGAACATGCCGACAAATGGTGACCAAGAGATCCACCACGCCCAATAGAAGACAGTCCAGCCTTGGAACCAAGCTTCATCTTCACGACCCATAGGGTTACTGAGCGGGATAATGTTCTCGACATACGCCATCAAAGTCGTTGGCACAGAGCCAAGGCTCACCGCCCAACCGATCAAACCCACCAAGCCAAGCAGCGCAAAAGCGAGCAGCATGTTGATGTTACTGATCACTTTAACCCCGCCATCAATGCCACGAATGACCGAAATGGTTGCGAGAAGCGTCACCGCGACGATCACAATGATCTGTAGGCTCAGGCCAGCTTCAATTCCAAACACATGGTGGATACCACTCGCTGCTTGCTGAGCTCCCAAGCCAAGCGACGTCGCCAAGCCAAACAAGGTGGCGACAACCGCCAGAATATCGACAATGTGCCCTGCCCAACCCCAAGCGCGATCACCCAGTAGAGGATAAAAGATCGAACGCATCGAAAGCGGCAAGCCTTTGTTGTAGGCAAAAAAGGCCAGTGATAGGGCCACAACGCCATAGATCGCCCAAGGGTGTAAACCCCAGTGGAACATGGTCGCGCCCAGTGCCAGTTTGGCCGCTTCCGGTGAATTCGCAGCAACATTCAATGGGGTCTCATACCATCCGGTAAAATAGGCTACCGGCTCTGCAACACTCCAGAACATCAAACCAATCCCCATCCCTGCTGCAAACAACATTGCTAGCCAAGATAGAAAAGAGTAGTCCGCAACGGCATCAGAACCACCCAAACGAATCTTACCCATAGGTGAAACGATCAATGCAAGGCAAAACACCACAAAAATATTACCGGACCAGATAAACAACCAATCAAATGACCCGATAATTTGCCATTTGATGCCATCGAGTACCGTCTTCGCGGTGTGGGCGTCGAGTACCAGTGCGGCAATCAGAAACAGCGCAACCAAACCTGCGCTAATGCCAAACACTGGGTTATGAACATCAAAACCCCATCGTTGAACATTGTCCTGACCAACCGTGTAGTCTGTACTGTCAATACTGTACTTATCTATACCTGTCGTCATTCTCACTCACTTAAAAATGCTTTTTCTAAAATGTACCAATCAAGGAAATAATTAGAATACAATACATACTCCAAAAATATCGGTTATTAAACTAACAGAAAACATCGTATAAATGCAAATTAACCACAAGAAATAGGCTTTAAAATCGGAACGATTGGCACTTAATAACACAATAAACCAGAAAAATAAAATGCTCACAAATCATTCGTCATCAAACTATTATTTCATATTCCTCCTGAGGTGACACCGCGGCACAAACCAAACCTGCACTCGCGGCTCTAGATCGCCGTTGATTTCTTGGCCTAAGAAGTGGCCCCCGATTTTCGGACATGACTTTAAGTGGTCGATCTGTTTTGATAGTACCCAACAATACAGGGACAGATTATGACTAGAAAACGTAGAAACCACTCTCCTGAGTTTAAAGCTAAGGTGGCACTCGATGCCGCTAAAGGCGATAAAACCGTCGCTGAGTTAGCTCAGAAATACAACCTGCACGCTAACCAAATCTCGACATGGAAAAAGGAGCTGCTTGAAAACGCAGCCATGATTTTTGCCACCGAAAATCACACAGGAAAAGAGAATTCCGAAGAAGTGGACAAACTTCACGCCAAGATCGGTCAATTGACCATGGAAAATGATTTTTTGGCCAAAGTGCTCGGTCGTTAGACCGAGCCCAGCGAAAGAGTTCGCTGGTTAAATCCACCCCATTGCCGATAAAGCGCCAGTGTGAGCTGCTCAATATTGCTCGCTCT
>NZ_JZAM01000274.1:0-381 GCF_000960595.1 Vibrio sp. S234-5 | reverse complement strand
ATCATATTGCCACCTTCGAGATAACCAAGCCCAAGAGCGATGCGAGATTCTGCCATAGCAACAGGATCGGCTTTCACGATAGGAGCTCCGTTTTCTTTTACGGTAACACAGCCTACGAGTGCAAACTGAGTCATCAACATTAGTGCACTGAGCGTTACGGTTTTCATTCTTCTTCCCCACATCCCTGAATCTGACAGCATGATATGAATTACGTAGCAAAAGCCCATTGAGGAAAAAGGACGACGCGAACAGGAACGCAAACGGAAGCGAAAAAGGCGCCAGAGGGCGGGGCGGTGAAGAAAAGGAGTTGGGTGGGGTAAGGGGCTTTAGGGAAGGCAACGGGGGGGGGGGGGGGGGGGGGGTAGGGCGTGAGGTGGGAGA
>NZ_JZAM01000273.1:0-569 GCF_000960595.1 Vibrio sp. S234-5 | reverse complement strand
TAGAGCAATAATGGAAAGGGCCGCGTATTCCAAAGCGATGGTAAAGAAGTGAAGTTGACATTAACTGGCTATTTTTGGCGATATGGTATCAGAAAAGCCATTCAGGTATCGATTTTCCGGATGAACCTAATCTTGTTTCCAGAAAAACGTAACCCATTGAAGCTTAAGCATAACAAGGCGTTCAAGAGGGATTCATGCCGCGTGGCATTTTTTGTATGCGGTGATTTTTGGTGGTGAAAGCGGTCTGCGGAAACTTGGTTTATGCGGCATTCACCCCTTAACGCGGCGTTAGTATTATTAATGGAAAATTGAGGTTATAAAATGGCAATAAAAGAAACAATAATTAAGAAAATAGTTGAAGTGTTTTGGCCTTGGGTTGTTGAAAATATCTGGCCTCTCATCCAACAATATATTATTTCACTAGCAGCGGAGGCTATTGGATCCGTCATTCCGCAGCTAATTCCAGAATTTAAATAGTGTGATCTGGCGATCAGTTTTTCATAAAAACCACGACACCATCTTGACCGCGATCGACAGTTTTGATCTATTACTGCTATTTGACGGTCTCA
>NZ_JZAM01000272.1:0-2192 GCF_000960595.1 Vibrio sp. S234-5 | reverse complement strand
TAGTCTGAGCTGAACGAAGTGTATTTGGAAGCGACTTCATCAGGTAAAGAGTTCAGATATTGTTCCAGATAAACTCTACCTCTTTCATCCATGATTTTGACTCGAAAATTGATTAAAAATATAACGCTGCGTTAAGGGGTGAATGCCGCATAAACCAACTTTCTGCAAACCACTTTAACCACCAAAATTCGCTGCATACCAAAAATGCCACGCGGCATGAATCCCTCTTTAACGCTTTGTTATGTTTAAGCTTCAAGGGCTTACGTTTTACCAAAACCAAGATTAACTCGACTTTGATTCATAAACAAAAACCAAAACGTAGAAAACCGAAATGACTCATAGATTTGAAAAACAGACTTCGAATTTTGGCAATTCAAGCCTAAAAACTTGTGGTCAAAATACTGATTGAGCCAACCGCACTAACCTCGCGCATGCCCGAGAATTGACTGAGGCAACGCTCTGAATTTCCAGCGCCAAAGAATAAATGTCCAGAAAACAGCGCCAAATGAAGCCAGATTGCCAACAAACACAAAACCAACAAGGCAAGGGAGCAAAGAAAAGATACAACCAACTGATTTTGCGTGATTAAACATAACGCCCGGTTAAGGGGCTGGCAACGCAAAACACTGAACTCAAAATAACAACCGTAATCACAAAGGCCGATTTGAACAAAAACCGCCACGCGTTGGCAGTCCCTCTTTAACCGTTTGTTATGCAAATTCAATGAGATAAACTGACTTTACACGACCCAAAGCCACAATTGCAATGGTTGAGTGATTCAAGAATCAACCCAAGCCAGATCTGTGATAAATGAGCCGCCAAAACAAAGTCCACCTTTCAGCAACAAACCAAGCTTTTGTGTCAGGAAAGCTCAACGAGCGAAACCTTCAGCAAGTACAAAATGCTGGATAAACTTGCCCTTTCCACACTTTGCGCCCGCTAAATTCACAACAAACCAACGCTAAAACTGATTGAGGCAAACAAAGAACTTTACCTGTTTTACGGCTTGAGTTCACCACGAATTTGAGGGTGAAAGTGCTCATTTGCCGACAATGCAAAACAAATGGCCGGAGAAATCTAAAAAGATTGAACCCCTAAATTTCCCTGAGTTGCATAACGCCCGCCTAAGGGGCTGGCAACGCATTACCACTAAACTCAATCACAACAACCGTAACCACCGCGGCTCAATGGGACTGGAAACGCCACGCGTTGACAGTCCCTCTTGAGGCGTTTGTTAGCTGCGTGCCAAAGATTAAATTGTGTAATCAAAAACCACGATATCCTCAAGCAACGGACGAAAGACTTTTTTCAGGACTTCATGCTCTGGATGAGGCAAGTAATTTTGCCTGCCTTTCTCATCTGAAAATGTCATTAAAACCGAATGTGAATAGCCTTGATTTTTACCTTCAGGACTATCATTTTCTCCCCACTCAACAGATAAAACTCCATCCACTTTATCCGGCATTGAAGCAAACAAGCCTTTTAATTTTTCAATTTCGGATGGCTCTGCCGACGCTTTAAACTTTATAAGCAATATGTGCCGGATCATTTCTCTTCCTCTATAGCTGCTAACGCCCGGCTAAGGGGTTGACAATGCACCGCTGAACTTAAAAAACACACTGTAAACACTGAACTTCAATTTTGCACTAAAGTCGCCAAGCGTTGGCAATCCCTCTTGAGCCGTTTGTTAGGTGTATTACCCAAATGCCGATTATGTCCAACCTTGAGACCATTTTTCTTCATTTTTTAACTCAAGCCAATCAATGGAATATTCATTTTTGGAAAGAATAGATTCTAACTTACACAAAGTTACTGAACCGTCTTCTTCATAGTCAACCTCTGACACCAAAAAGTGTTTCTCTCGATTTATCGGTTTTACAGCTGTCCATTTGCTATTACACAATTTTGCCGGATTAATCTGATTCATTTTTAACTCCGTAATATTATGAATTCATTATTTTACGGACATTTTGAAAAATAAGTTCAATTGATGGCTGCGTTACTAAAGACACCTAACGCCGCGTTAAGGGGTGAGTGCCGCATAAACCAACCTTCCGCAAACCACTTTCACCACCGAAACTCACCGCATACCAAAAATGCCACGCGGCACGAATCCCTCTTTAACGCTTTGTTATGTTTAAGCTTCAAGGGCTTACGTTTTACCAAAACCAAGATTAACTCAGCGTTGACTC
>NZ_JZAM01000271.1:0-289 GCF_000960595.1 Vibrio sp. S234-5 | reverse complement strand
GAGCCGTGAAGCAACAACAATTTGAATATGCGTATCTGTTTGGTTCTGTCTGTCCCGCGAGAGGAATTGGCGAAGCGATGGTCGTTCCTTGGGTTAATAAAGAGATCATGATCGAGCATTTAAAGCAAATATCGGCTGTCACAGAGAAAGGGCGTCATGCCTTCATCATTATGGATGGGGCGAGTTGGCATACCAATGACATTGCAGAACCGTTTAGCAATGTCAGTATCATCAAGCTCCCGCCCTATTCACCAGAGCTAAACCCGATAGAACAAGTGTGGAGCTGGCT
>NZ_JZAM01000270.1:0-381 GCF_000960595.1 Vibrio sp. S234-5 | reverse complement strand
GTGATGTGGAAGCGCAAGTTGGCGAATTGAACGATGCTTATCTGTATTCGGTGGACGACTTGCAGTCGATCATCGATAGCAATATTGAGCAACGTAAAGTTGAAGCGATTCAGGCCGAAGCCATTGTTAGTGAAGAAAGTGCGTCGTTTATGACGTGGCTACGCTCACTGCAAGCGGTTGATAGTATTCGCGATTATCGTAAGTCGGCGAACGAAATACGTGAAGAGTTACTGAGTAAAAGCCTGCAATCATTGGCAGCTGGCGCAGATCCGGAGAAAGTACTGCGCGAACTTAGTAATAAACTCACCAACAAACTGATTCACGCCCCAACACGCGCACTACAAAGTGCGGCGGAACAAGGCGAACCAGCAAAATTAACGA
>NZ_JZAM01000027.1:0-556 GCF_000960595.1 Vibrio sp. S234-5 | reverse complement strand
GGAGCTAGGCGAATATGCAGCGGAGTTACTCCAAAGAACAACATGGCGGGAAAAGTGTGTGCAAGGCAACATTACTTTGCACTCTGACAACGGTGCTCCTATGAGAAGTTACACCATGCTTGCAAAGATGTATGACCTTGGGATTGCAAGCTCTTACTCTAGGCCAAGAGTAAGCAATGACAACCCATACTCTGAGTCGTTGTTCAAAACAATAAAGTATTGTCCTTCATGGCCAATGGATGGGTTTTCTTCCATTGAAGACGCTCGGTGTTGGGTTGGTAATTTTGTTGATTGGTATAACAATGAGCATAAACACAGTGGCATAAAGTATGTAACACCTCAGCAGAGGCATTGCGGGGAGGATAATGAAATTCTCCGACAGCGTATGCAAGTCTACCGACGTGCTCAATTGACTCATCCAGGCAGATGGAGTCGGCAAACGAGAGACTGGAGTTATATCGATGAGGTGTACTTGAACCCTGAAAAGTGTGCAGCGTAATCATTCACGTTACTAAATTGTAAAAAAGACGACAACTTGCTTGAAAAACAGCGGAAA
>NZ_JZAM01000269.1:0-2231 GCF_000960595.1 Vibrio sp. S234-5 | reverse complement strand
TATCCTTTACGACTACATGGTCAAGTGCATGCAGGAGTTAGCGAAAGCGGAACCTGATATCGATGCACTCCTGCCTTGGAACTTCAAACACTAACAATATCGCCCCGTGGGTTCATGGGGCGGATACTTTGTTATGGAGGATAGGAAAATGAGTGAGGTCCCCAAGTCACCGTGCATTAGACAGTGCTGTTTAGATGAAATGGATATTTGTTTGGGATGTTTCAGATCGTTGAATGAAATTATTGACTGGCATTCTTCAACGATAATTGAAAAGAACAAGATTCTTATCGCATGCCGTCAAAGAAGGGAATTGGCTCAAAAATCGAGGTTTTAGCTTTCTCTAAAAGTATTACTGGTGATAATTTTGTCTAAGTTGGCTGAGAATTTGTTAGAAAATGAGCATATAAAAACGGCCCTTGACGTCGTGGGCCGCTGATATTTAGTAATGCAAGGCTAGTGCTCAGGTGTTTCTAGCAGCTTAATTGCACTTTCAACTGCATTATTGATCGCTTGGTCATTTTCAAGTTTTCCTGAACTTGCTGGCCCAAGAGCTCTAGAGTATAGAGCTAATTGTTTGTCCAAAGGCAAGCCCAACTGTTCATACAGATTTTCGCGAATTTTTGCATGTTGTTCAGGGTCTTGGTTTGCAAGGCTAATAAGTGTTTCATAAATAAGAGCTTTCATATCATGTCCATTTTATTATAGTTAACTTGGTGCGTATGGATTATAGCTGAGCCCTTAATGTAAATCTTGTGCAACAATCACATAACAAACGGCTCAAGAGGGATTGCCAACGCTTGGCGATTTTAGTGCAAAATTGAAGTTCAGTGTTTACAGTGTGTTTTTTGAGTTCGGCAATGCGTTGTCAACCCCTTAGCCGGGCGTTATGGCTCCCAAATTGAGTTGGTCACGAATGTCGATAAATTGGTTCAAATTGGAGTACCATTCTGTGATTACACTGATTTGAAGAACACGATGACAATTCCAATTAAAAATGTATCTAGTACGGAAATTTCTTGCTCAAACTGTCAGGCTTGTTGCTGTCGTTTAGAGGTCATGATCATTACAGATACCGGTGTGCCAGAGCAACACATTGCTTTCGACCAATGGGGTGGGGAAACCATGCTACGTTTGGCGGATGGTTGGTGCTCAGCTTTAGACCGAGAAACATTCATGTGCACGATTTATGAGAATCGACCTTGGATTTGTCGAGAGTTTGAAATGGGCTCTTATGAATGTCGAGATGAAAGGTCAGATTTACCTTGAAAGTTTTGTTCGATAAATCAGAGAGTTGTTAGCCATAACAAACGGTTAAAGAGGGACTGCCAACGCGTGGCGGTTTGTGTTCAAATCGGCCTTTGTGATTACGGTGGTTATTTGGAGTTCAGTGGTTTGCGTTGTCAGCCCCTTAACCGGGCGTTATGTGTTGGATGAGTTTTTAAGGTCAAAGCTACGATTTCATTGAGAATTCGTTCCGTATTTTCGGCAAGTTGGCTTGGTCGAAATGGATTCTTGAACAACCTGAGATTGATCGTTTTTAAGGTTCTTGGGCTGCCTCAATTGAGTTTTGGATCTGGTTTGTGTTGAATTTCGTCAGTTTCAAATCGCTTTAATTGAAATGTCTTTTTGACTGATTTGCTTGCTGATATTCAACTCTGAAAATCTGGTGAAGCAAAAGGTTTTGTTGTAGCTGAAAGGGCGCTTTCTTTGTTGTTGATTCTGCAAGTGGCTCTCTTTGGCTAAGATCGCTGTGAAATTTAGGTTTTGGTAAGCATTGGTTTTTCACGTAACTTATTAAAATTCCTTCGTTTCTACGGTGGTTTACTTTGAATTCACGGTAAAATTCACATAACAAACAATTTAAGTGGATTCTCAACGCGTGGCAGTTTTACTATGCGTCAGGTAAAGTGTTTACGGTGCAATGCAGTGGCTTGGCCAGTGCGTTGTTCACCACTTAATTGGGCGTTAGCTTAAAACAAGTAAATTAAATTGGTTGTGGTCTGTTCTTTCTTCCTTTGGCCATTCGTTCTGGTTTCTCGGCAAATCAGCATTGTTTGCCAACGCAAGTTTTGAGCAGTTGCCTCAATTGAATTTTGGGATTGCTGCGAGGTTAGCAAGCTTGGCGCAAAGTCGCTTTGGAAGTTTTGCTTTCGCTTTGGGTTTCCCGAAAGTGATTTATCAAAATTTTCGGGTTTTCAAATCGCATGAAAGGCCACAAAATTTGAACCAAT
>NZ_JZAM01000268.1:0-874 GCF_000960595.1 Vibrio sp. S234-5 | reverse complement strand
GTAGAGGGTGTGAACAACCGAATAAAGACGCTGAACAAAGTCGCCTATGGGTATCGTGATTGGGAATTTTTTGAGTTAAAAATCAAAGCCAGTCATGAGGCGAAGTATCGATTTTCCGGATGAACCGAAATGACTCATAGATTTGAAAAACAGACTTCGAATTTTGGCAATTCAAGCCCAAAAACTTGTGGTCAAACTTCTGATTGAGCCAACCGCCCTAACCTCGCGCTTGCCCGAATATTGATTGAGGCAATTCTCTGAATTTCCAGCGCCAAAGAACAAGTGTCCGAAAAACAGCGCCCACTGAAGCCAACTTGCCGACAAACACAAAACCAACACACCGAGGGAGCAAAGAAAAGATGCAACCAACTGATTTTTGGTGATTAAGCATAACGCCCGCTTAAGGGGCAGCCAACGCTACTACTAACTTTCCGCATGACACCGTAACCACAAAAACCAACGCATAGTAAAAATGCCGCGCGTTGGCTGTCCCTCTTGAAGCGTTTGTTAGCTATTTTTTCCCAGTTACTGATTTGAATGATTCAAAAATGAATGTCGCCAATCCACCTGCAACATTTGAATTTGCATAATCCTTCAAAGGCTCACAAAAATTTGATTTGAATTTATCAATAGCCTCTTCTGGAGAAGAAGCATAAATCGTATCACCTTCCACCTCTAACCCCGAGCTCAAGAGTTCTTCCTTTTCAAAAAGATAAGTTTCTGAACTCATATCCAGATAAGTAAATGGTATCCGCCCCATGAACCCACGGGGCGATATTGTTAGTGTTTGAAGTTCCAAGGCAGGAGTGCATCGATATCAGGTTCCGCTTTCGCTAACTCCTGCATGCACTTGACCATGTAGTCGTAAAGGATA
>NZ_JZAM01000267.1:0-3226 GCF_000960595.1 Vibrio sp. S234-5 | reverse complement strand
GTCTGAACCACAACTAAAGCATTTAGCACTTTCTGGATCTGCTGTTTTACATTCAGGATGCTTTATCAAATAATTCTCAAGTGTCGGCAATTTGTGCCAATCATCATCCTGTGGCTTCGAATATGATGCAAAATAGTAGAATATTGCAGCCGCGCCAAAAGCTAAAACCAACCAAATGAAATCCATCTCTTTTCCTCAAGTTATCCCGAAAACATAACGCCGCGTTAAGGGGCGCAGGCACGCAATACAAAAGTGACCGCATCACACCTTAACCACTAAACTTACCGCAAACTGAAAATGCCACGCGTGCCAAGTCCCTCTTTAACGCTTTGTTATGCCTCTTGCACTACCAGAAGACCAAGTTTCTGAGCCAGTTCCCTTGCCGCCACTTTTGGTGAGACATTACTCGTATCTACCGTTACATCATAAGTCATATGATTATGTACAAGTGGATACTCCCACTCTGCCAAACCAATTGCTCTATCACCACGAGCAATCTCGCGAGCCATACAAACCTCTAAGCTACATTGCACTTTTACACAAACAACTTTGAAATTTTCGAGAAGCTTAAAAAGCGCGTTGCGTATTTCGGTGATTGCGATCGCTCGTTTCCGCGATTATCCGATCACTTTTAGCCTAACTCCGAAATCGGTGATCGGAATAGCGAAAACCGCGATCGGAATGCCCGAAATCCTTCCTTTTTCTCTTTTAAATCAATAGCTCGCTATTCTTTACTTCTTAAACAAGAACGTAAGGAAGCGACCATGGCCAAAAAGAGAACTCCAATGAACAAAATCAAAGAGGTATTACGCCTTAAGTACGACTGCGGTCTCTCAAACCGCAGCATCGCTTCTTGCCTGAAACTCGGGCCGTCCACCATCTCGGAACTCCTCACTCGCTTTAAACAAAGCCAACTTGGCTGGCCTCTACCCGAAGGTTGCAGTGACACAGAACTCACTCAGGTGTTGTATCACGGCAAGAAAGCCTGTCGCGATAAGGTGATGCCAGACTTTACGCAATACGCTGTCGAACTCAGACGCAAAGGCATGACGAAGATGCTGCTCTGGCAGGAATATCATGAGCAATATCAAGAGCAAGCCTACGCTTACACTCAGTTCTGTGAATACTTCACTCGTTGGTTCAAAACTCAAAAGCGCAGTATGCGTCAGCTCCATGTGGCAGGTGATAAGCTGTTTATCGATTACTGTGGGCCTCGGCTTCAGGTAGTCAATCCTGACACAGGCGAAGTGCGCGAAGCAGAAGTGTTCGTAGCAAGCTTAGGCGCGTCCAACTACACTTATGTGGAAGCCTTCCCCAGCCAAGGAAAGTCTTACTGGTTAGAGGCGCATGCCAATGCCTTCGAGCACTTCGGTGGCGTACCCCATCTCTTGGTCCCTGATAATCTACGTAGCGCAGTCACCAAAGCGAATCGTTATGAGCCGAGACTGAACGACAGCTATCAGAAACTGGCGAATCACTATCAAACCGCCGTAATGCCAGCCCGCCCTTACAAACCGAAAGACAAAGCCAAGGCGGAGAATGCGGTGCTCCTCGTCGAACGCTGGATCATGATGCGGCTACGCCACCAAACCTTCTATACCTTCAAAGAGCTGAATCTCGCTATCCGAACACTGATGGATGAGTTAAACCAACGTGAGATGAAACAGTATGGCGCGAGTCGCAAAGCGCTGTTCGAGAAACTCGATAAACCTGCATTAAAGCCGCTGCCCAAGCAGCGATACCTCTATACCGAAACGAGACGAGCTAAGGTTGGGCCTGATTATCACATCGAATATCACCGTCACTACTACTCGGTTCCCCATCAACTGGTGGGTCACCATGTCGAGCTGGAAGCCTCCAACCGTCTGGTGCAGATCTACCACCAAGGTAACTTGGTCGCTCAACACCCACGCAGTCAAAGAGAGCGCGGAAACAGCACCCAACCAGAGCACATGCCGAGTCATCATCAACATCAGAAGTGGTCGCCTGGACGCCTGCTCAACTGGGGAGCCAATATCGGCCCAGCCACACGAGAAGTCGTCAATAAGATGCTGAACGCCAAACCTCATCCAGAGCAGGCCTATCGTTCCTGTCTGGGGTTACTCAACCTGAGTAAAACCCATGGCGAGTCGCGCTTAGAGCAGGCCTGTAAAGATGCGCTGATGCTGACAAAACCGAACTACACCTTCATCAATAACCTGCTGAAAAACAATCGCGAGGGGCAACTGAGCAAAGACACCTCAAGCACACCGAACCTTGTTCACAGCAATGTTCGTGGCCCGAACTGTTATCATTAGGAGAAAGGATATGAACGCACTGAACGACCAACTCAAAACTCTGCGCTTAAGTCATGCGGCGAAAGCGTTAGAGCAGCAACAAGAGCAACTGACCACCTACGCAGAGCTGGACTTCGAGGAGCGGTTAAGCTTGCTCCTGGAGAGTGAAATCTTGAACCGTAATCAGAGCAAAATCCAACGCTTAAAACGACAAGCCAAGCTGAGACTGGATGCTCAGCCGAGCCAACTCATCTACAAGGAGGGGCGAAACCTCAACCGCAAACAGATGAGCGAACTTCTGACGGGGAGTTATCTGCACAAGCACCAGAACATCTTGATCACAGGCCCAACAGGTGCAGGCAAAACCTATCTTGGCTGCGCTCTGGCAACCAGCGCCTGCGACCAACAGCAAACCGTCAGATACTACCGATTAACTCGCTTGCTCGATGACCTGACCGCAGGTCGTCTGGATGGTAGCTATCAAAAGCAACTTCAATCCCTCGCTAAAAAAGCACTGCTTATCCTCGACGACTGGGGGATGGAAAAACTGACTCAAGAGCATGCGGGTCACTTGTTAGAAGTGCTGGAAGACCGTTACCAAAACAGCAGCACAATCGTCATCAGTCAACTACCCGTAAAGGAGTGGTACAACATGATCGGCAACGCCACCGTCGCTGACGCTCTCATGGATCGTCTCGTTCACAATAGTCATCGAATAGAACTGGGAGGTGAGTCAATGAGAAAACTGGCGCAATCCGATCACTTAGAGTAAAAATAGGAAGAGAGAAAAACGGCAGGATCAAGTGATCGGAATAAACCGAAACCCCCTGTGTCAGCATAGTTGTCGCCTAGATTTTTAAGGAGATAACTATGCCAGCCAATCCAGTTCCAATTGATGTGAAAACGAAAGGCCAAACTTGGCTGTTACCACCATATAATTGGTCTCATCG